>DASXND010000387.1:0-9214 GCA_036495265.1 Dyella sp. | reverse complement strand
CGCACTGATGACCGTGCTGACCGTGTTGCCGGCCGTCCTGCTGATGATGACCTCGTTCACGCGCATCATCGTCGTGCTTGGCTTCCTGCGCCAGGCGCTCGGCACGCAGTCCACGCCGTCGAACCAGGTGCTGCTGGGGCTTGCGCTGTTCCTCACGTTTTTCGTGATGTCGCCGGTGCTCAACCATGCTTACGCCGATGGCGTGAAGCCGTATATGGATGGCCAGATGGGCGCAGAGCAGGCTGTGCCCGCGGCGGCCGCTCCGTTCAAGCGCTTCATGCTGGACCAGACGCGCGAGGCGGACTTGCAGCTGTTCACGCATCTGGCCAACGAGCAACCTTACGCCAGCAAGGACGACGTACCGTTGCGTGTGGCGATGCCGGCCTTCGTCACCAGCGAGCTAAAGACCGCCTTCCAGATGGGCTTCCTGCTGTTTATTCCGTTCCTGATCATCGACCTGGTGGTGGCCAGCGTGCTGATGTCGACGGGCATGATGATGCTCTCGCCGACGATCATCTCGTTGCCGTTCAAGATCATGTTGTTTGTGTTGGTGGATGGGTGGACCTTGCTGTTGGGTACGCTGGCGGGGAGCTTCTACTCATGACGCCTGAGTCCGTCATCGAATTCGGCCAGCACGCGCTCTACGTTGCGATGATGGTCGCCGCGCCCCTGCTGCTCACCGCGCTGCTGGTGGGCCTGGTGATCGGTGTGGTGCAGGCGGCCACGCAGATCAACGAAATGACCTTGAGCTTCATCCCCAAGGTGATCTCGATGGCCCTGGTCATGCTGATCGCCGGTCCATGGATGCTGCGCACCTTGGTCCAGTTCACCCGCCAGTTGATCGAAAGCCTGCCGAGCGTGATCAAGTGACGACGGTCGACCTGGCCACCTTGCAGAAGATGCTCGGCTCGCTGATGTGGGCCATGGGGCGGGTGGGTGGCCTATGCCTGGTCGCGCCGCTGTTCGGCGATTCGGTATCGCCTGCGCGTATACGCCTGGCTGTCATGTTGATGCTGACGATGGTGCTGGCGCCGCTGGCGCCGACCGACTTCGATCCGCTGGGCGCGGATGGCATCACGGTGATGATCAACCAGGTGCTGATCGGTGCAGCGATGGGCTTCGTGTTGAAGCTGGCGTTTGAGGCGGTGTCGTTTGGCGGCCAATTGGTGGCCCAGAGCATGAGCCTTGGTTTCGCCGAATCGGTGGACCCTCGCGGCGGCGGCAGTTCGCCAACGATCAGTCAGTTTTACCTGTTGGTAGTGACCTTGCTGTTCCTGGCCATGGACGGCCATCTTCGCCTGATCGCCTTGCTGGCGGACAGTTTCCACAGCTTGCCGCCAAGCGAGACAGGCATCGGCACCAACGGACTGTATGCGGTGGTGGGCTTTGCCGCCCAGCTGTTTGGGGGCGCAGTGCGCGTGGCCTTGCCGGCCATGACCTCGTTGCTGGTGGTCAATATCGGTTTCGCCGCGATCAGCCGTTCCGCGCCGGCGATGAATCTGTTCGCCGTGGGTTTTCCCATCACCATCACGCTCGGCTTCCTGGCGTTGTGGCTGTCGATGCACAGCCTCCCCGCTGCATTCGAATCGTTGCAAACCAGCGCATGGTCGCTGATGCACGATCTGGTCGGTGGTTGAGGTAGCCGGCCATGTCTGAGCAGGACGACCAGGAACGTACTGAACAACCCTCAGAAAAACGCCTGCGCGAAGCGCGGGAAAAGGGCGACATTCCGCGCTCGCGAGACCTGTCGGGCGCCGTCGTGGTGCTGGCCGGTGTCTCGACCCTGATCAGCGGTGGCAAAGGCTCGATGGAGCACGTGCGACGCATCTACGGCCTGGGCCTCACTTACGGACGCGATGCATTGTTCAGCGACGAGCTGCCGGCTCGCGTGCTGGCGCTCGCCATGCATGAGGCCTTCGGTCTGTTTCTTCCAGTGGCCATGGCCACCCTGCTCGCGGCCGTGGCCGCTCCGGTGCTGCTGGGTGGGCTCAACTTCAGTGCGCAGGCGCTGGAGCCGAAGTTCGAGCGGCTCGATCCCATCAGTGGTTTGGGCCGCATTTTCGCCGTGCGTGGCCTGGTCGAGCTGGCCAAGTCGCTGTTCAAGCTGCTGCTGATCGGTGCCGTGCTGCTGATGGTGCTGAAGAACTGGCAGACCGAGCTGATGGATACCGGGCGCGGTGAAGTCGGTAGTGGCATGGTGCGCGCGATCGGCCTGCTCGGTCGCGCGGCGCTGTGGTTCGGTTCGGTACTGGCGCTGATCGGTGGTGCCGACGCGCTGTACCAGAAGTTCGACCACAACAAGCGCCTACGCATGTCGCGGCAGGAACTGAAGGACGAATCAAAGGAAAGCGACGGCAATCCCGAACTGAAAGGCCGCGTTCGCCAGATGCAGTTCCAGATGGCCCGCCGCCGCATGATGCAGGAGCTGCCCAAGGCCGATGTGGTGATCACCAACCCCAGCCACTTCGCCGTGGCGCTGCGTTACGACGAGGGCCGCATGGGCGCGCCGCGCGTGATCGCCAAGGGTGTGGACGAGTTGGCGCAGCAGATTCGCCTGGTCGCCAACAGCCATCGCATTCCCATGGTCGAGGCGCCGCCGCTGGCGCGTGCCTTGTACGCCACGACCCAGCTCGATCGCGAGATCCCGTCGTCGCTCTATGTCGCCGTGGCCCAGGTGCTGGCCTACGTCTTCCAGTTGAAACAGGCCATGGCGCGCGGTGACGAACCGCCGCAGGCGCCGAAGCCCGATGTCGATCCGGACCTGCTCGGTCCTTACAAATTCTGACGGATACACCTCATGGCCGCAGCCAGCGCACTCGACAACCTCAAATCACTAGGCCGCCGCGGCGTCGGCGCGCCGGTGATCATGCTCGCCATGCTGGCGATGATGATGTTGCCGCTGCCCCCTTTCCTGCTGGACATGCTGTTCAGCTTCAACATCGCGTTGTCGCTGGTGATCCTGCTGGCGGTGATCTACGTGATGCGTCCGCTGGAGTTCGCCGCCTTCCCGACCGTGGTGCTGATGGCGACGTTGTTGCGCCTGGCGCTCAATATCGCCTCCACCCGCGTGGTGCTGTTGCATGGACACGATGGCCCCGGCGCGGCGGGCAAGGTGATCGAGGCGTTCGGCGAGTTCGTGATCGGCGGCAATTTCGCAGTCGGCCTGGTGGTGTTCGCCATCCTCACCATCATCAACTTCGTGGTGGTGACCAAGGGTGCGACGCGCGTGTCCGAGGTGACGGCGCGCTTCACCCTCGATGCGATGCCCGGCAAGCAGATGGCGATCGATGCCGACCTCAACGCTGGCCTGCTCAACCAGGAGCAGGCACGCGACCGTCGCCAGGAAGTGCGCGAGGAAGCGGACTTCTACGGTTCGATGGACGGTGCTTCCAAGTTCGTACGCGGCGATGCCACGGCGGGCATCCTGATCCTGATCATCAATATCGTCGGTGGCTTCTTCGTCGGCGTGATGCAGCACGGGCTCTCCGCCGCCGATGCCGCCAAGACCTATACCTTGCTCACCATCGGTGACGGCCTGGTGGCGCAGGTGCCGGGCTTGATGTTGTCGATTGCCACGGCGGTGATCGTGACGCGTGTGTCGCGCTCGCAGGACATGGGCAAGCAGCTGATCGGCCAGGTCTTCGGCCAGCCGCGCGCGCTGGCGGTGGCCGGCGTGGTGCTGGGCGTGATGGGGGTGATCCCCGGCATGCCGAATATCGCGTTCCTGTTGTTGAGCGGCACCTGCGGTGGTGCGGCGTGGTTGATGGTCAAGCGCGAGCGCGAAGCGCACGCAAGGCTCGAACAGTCCGTCATCGAAGCACCCGCGCCGGCCGCACCGACCGAACGCCTGGAACTGGGCTGGGAAGACGTGGCCAGCGTCGATCCGCTGGGCCTGGAAGTGGGCTACCGGCTGATTCCCCTGGTGGACACGCACCAGGGCGGCGAACTGATGGGACGCATCAAGTCGGTACGACGCAAACTCTCGCAGGAACTGGGTTTCCTGGTGCCGCCGGTACATATCCGCGACAACCTCGACCTGGGCCCCAGCACCTATCGCATCACCTTGATGGGCGTGCCGATGGGCGAGGCGGAAGTGCACAACGAGCGCCTGCTGGCGATCAACCCCGGTCGCGTGCAGGAAGGGCTGCAGGGCATCAGCACGCGCGACCCGGCCTTCGGGCTGGAAGCGATGTGGATCGAGCCGGGCCAGCGCGAGCAGGCGCAAAGCCTCGGCTACACCGTGGTCGATCCGGCCACGGTCATCGCCACGCATCTTTCGCACATCCTGCAAGGCCATGCGCACGAACTGCTCGGCCACCAGGACGTGCAGCAACTGCTCGATCGTCTCGCCCAGACCACGCCCAAGCTGGTGGAAGACCTAGTGCCCAAGCGCCTATCGCTGGGCGTGGTGGTCAAGGTCATGCAGAACCTGCTGGCCGAGCGCGTGCCGATCCGCAATATGCGCAGCATCGTCGAATCCTTGGCGGAGCACGCAGGGCAGAGTCAGGATCCCGGCACTCTCACCGCCGCCGTGCGTGTCGCACTGGGCCGGCAGATCGTGCAGGAGATCACCGGCCTGGGTACCGAGATCCCGGTCATCACGCTGGCGCCGGAACTGGAGCAGATCCTGCTCGGTTCGCTCGCCAATGGCGGCGTAGCGGGCGCTGCAGTGGAACCGGGCCTTGCAGACCGCTTGCAGCAAGGCGTCGCGGAAGCCACGCGCAAGCAGGAAATGAGCGGCGAACCGGCCGTGTTGCTGGTCGCGCCGCAGCTTCGCCCATGGCTCGCACGCTTCACTCGTCACGTGGCACAGAACCTGCACGTACTGGCCTACAACGAGGTGCCGGACAACCGCCGAGTGCGATTGGTCCAGGCATTGGGTCGCTAAGGACGAGGTTCTGGGCAATGAGCAAGAGCGGATGGCACATGGGTAGCGGGCGCGCACTCGGCAAGCAGTCGCTTCGCAGGATGAGCTCAGGGGCATGCATCACCAGCTGCTTTTCGCGCGCCTGTTCACGGAGTATCACTCGATGAAGATCAAACGCTTTGTGGCCGCCGATATGCGACAGGCCATGCGCGAAGTGCGTGAGGAGCAGGGGCCGGATGCGGTGATCCTCTCCACGCGCCGGATGGATGAAGGCATCGAGATCATCGCCGCCGTCGATTTCGATGAGGCCTTGGTTCGCGAAGCCGCGCGCCACGGCGCGCCGCTGGATGTCGAGGAGCGGACGCCGCGAATCATGGCCGCTGCTCCGCAGGTCGAGGCCGCGCCGGTGATGACATCGCGCGACGACAAGGTGGCGGCGCAGCGTCGAGACAGCGCCGCCGTGTTGACCGCCATTCCTGCGCGTGCGCATGCAGCGCCCGTGGCGGCCGTCGAGCCGCCGCCGACGCCCGCTGTCGTCATGTCGACCGTCGCGCAGGAAGCACCCGTCGTCGATCCGTCGGCGCCGATCCATCCCTTGCTTGAACGTGCCGTGCAGGACACCGCGCGCGTACGCGCCGAACTGGGCAGCCTGCGCGATTTGCTGGAGACGCAATTATCCAGCCTCGTGTGGAACGACATGGAACGCCGTCAGCCGATGCGCGCCCGGGTGCTGCGCGAGATGACGCGGCTCGGCATCGAGCCCGATGTGGCTCGCCAGCTGGCCGACGAACTGCCGGTGGCGATCAATGCCGAACAGGCGCGCTACCTGCCGCTGGGCATGTTGAGCCGCAGCCTGTCCATCAGCGGGCGCGAGCACTCGGAACGTACTGGCGTCACTGCCCTGGTCGGCCCCACCGGCGTCGGCAAGACCACCACCATCGCCAAGCTGGCCGCACGCGCGGTGATGCGTCACGGCGCCTCCCAGGTGGCGCTGGTGAGTACCGATCACTATCGCATCGGTGCGGCAGCGCAGCTCGAGCACTACGGCCGCCTGCTCGGCGTGCGCGTGTATCCCGCCTACGATGCGGACAGCCTGCGCCACGTGCTGGATCTGCTGCGCGGTTGCAACACCGTGCTGGTCGACACGGCCGGTGTGGCGGGTGGCGATCCGCGTCTTGCCCAACAGTTGGATGTGCTGAGCAATGCGGGTGACCTGCGCGCCTGCCTGGTGCTGGCGGCGAATGCCCAGGCGCCGTCGCTGGACGAAGCCGTGCGCTCCTATCTCCCGCTGAAGCCGCATGCCTGCATCCTGACCAAGCTCGACGAAGCGCCCAGCCTCGGCGGCGCGCTGTCGGTGGTCATCCGTCATCGGCTGCCGATCGACTACATCACTGACGGCCAGCGTGTGCCCGAAGACATCGCCGCCGCCGATGCGCGCGCGCTGGTGTGCCGCGCAGCGCAGGTGCTCAAGGGCAATGGTGTTTTGGCCTCCGACGACGAGGTCATGGCTGAACGATTTGGCATGGCGGTGGCTAGCGCATGAACAGCATTCTCGCAATGAATCAGGCGATCGGCCTGGAAAGCATGTTGCGCGCGTTGACCGAGCGACAGGCCAAGCCGCCTGCATCCCGCGACCAGGCCTTCGGTCTGGCGCGTCCCGCCCCGGGTCGCCGTTGTCGTGCGATCGCGGTCGCGGGCGGCAAGGGCGGTGTGGGCAAAACCACCGTGTCCGTCAACCTGGGCATGGCGCTGGCCGTGGCCGGGCATGAGGTGATTCTGCTCGACGCGGACATGGGGCTGGCCAATGTCGACGTGTTGCTGGGTCTTACGCCGACGCGGCATATCGGTCACCTGCTCGACGGCAGCTGCGGTATCGAGGATTTGCTGATCACTGGACCGCGCGGTCTCAAGGTCGTGCCCGCCGGTTCGGGTGCACGACGCCTGGCCCAGCTCAACAATAGCGAGCATGCGGCGGTGATCCGCGCGTTCGATGATCTGGTCGCGCCGCCGGACTACCTGCTGGTGGATACCGCTGCGGGGCTTTCCGACAACGTGGCGATGTTCGCCGCCGCAGCCGACGACGTCGTGCTGGTGGTTTGCGATGAGCCCGCTTCGCTGACCGATGCCTACGCCATGCTCAAGGTGCTCAGTCGTGAATTCGGGGTGCGCCGCTTCCGCATGGTGGCCAATATGGTGCGCAACGCCGGCGAAGCGCGCCAGTTGCACCAGAAGCTGGCGCGCGTCACCGATCGCTTCCTCGATGTGACGCTGGAATTCATGGGCATGGTCCCGCATGACGAACGGCTCAAGCAGGCCATTCGTCGACAGAGTTCGGTGGTGGACCTGTGGCCTTCCAGTCGGTCGGGACAGGCATTCAAGCAATTGGCGGGTGCGGTCGATACATGGGGTGAACCCGAGCGACTGGGGCTGGACCGTATCGCCTTCTTCAGCAGGCAGGCCGCAGCAGCGACGGGGTGGTGAGATGAGCGTGGCTTCCGAATATCTGCAACTGCAAAAGCAGAGCGCCGACGAACTGGTTCGCCTGCACGCGCCGCTGGTGCGAAGGATCGCCTATCACCTGATGGGTCGATTGCCGCCGAGTGTGGACGTGAGCGACCTGATCCAGGCCGGCATGATCGGGCTGCTGGAGGCTGCGCGAAATTTCACCACCGGGCGTAACGCCAGCTTCGAGACGTTTGCGGGTATCCGCATTCGTGGCGCCATGCTCGACGAACTGCGACGCACCGATTGGACCCCCCGATCGGTGCACCGCAAGGTGCGCGAGATGGCCGAAGTGGTACGCCAGATCGAGATTGAAACCGGCGCGGATGCCGAGGACGCCGAGGTCATGCGGCGACTGGGTATCGGCGCCGAGGAGTACCACCAGGTGCTAGCCGACGCGGCGAGTGCACGGTTGCTCAGCCTCTCCGTGCCGGACGACGGTGATGGCGGTGCAGCGTTCGACGTGGCCGATGCGGACAGCCTGAGTCCGCAGGACAGCGTCGAGCACGATGGCATGCGCCGGTCGCTGATCGACGCGATTGGCAGCCTGCCGGAACGGGAGCAGTTGGTGATGTCGCTGTATTACGAAGAGGAATTGAACCTCAAAGAAATCGGCGCAGTACTCGGCGTCACCGAGTCGCGGGTCTGTCAGATCCACGGCCAGGCCATCGTGCGCTTGCGAGCGCGCATGACTGGGTGGCGCGAAAACGGTTGAGCGGTACCCCCGACATTCCCTGAGGCTTGGCGCACCGGACCGCACGGTGCAAGCGGAGAAAGTGGTTTGGACAAGAATATGAAGATCCTGGTGGTGGACGACTTTTCCACCATGCGGCGCATCGTTCGCAACCTGCTGGTGGAACTGGGCTTCAGCAATACGCTGATCCAGGAAGCCGACGATGGAGAAAACGCGCTCACCATGCTGCGCAGCACCTCCTTCGATATGGTGGTGACCGACTGGAACATGCCCAATATGACGGGCATCGACCTGCTGCGCGCGATCCGCGCCGAGCCCGCCTTGAAGGGCATGCCGGTGCTGATGGTTACGGCGGAAAACAATCGCGACCAGATCATCTCTGCTGCCCAGGCTGGCGTGAACGGCTACATCGTCAAGCCCTTTACCGCGGCAACCTTGCAGGAAAAACTCAGCAAGATCTTCGAGCGGCTCGCCGCCAGCGGAGCCACCGCATGAACGCACAGGTATCCCTGATGGCGGGCGAAACGTTGCCGCCGGAATTGCACGACCTGCTCAACAGCGCCGACGGCGCGGCATTCGAGCAGGCCCTGGACGTACTGGTGCGTGAGCGTGAGCAGCGCGTATTCCGTGCGCTGGGCCTGCTTGCCCGCGACCTGCACGACGCCGTGCGCCGTCTCGGCGGCGACCTCGCGCAGGAGGGCGTGCCGGGCAGCGTGGCCGATGCGCGCCAGCATCTGGAAGACGTGCTGGAGATGAGTTCGCAGGCCGCGCACCGCACGCTCGATTTTGCCGAGCGCATGCGCCCGAAGGCCGAATCGCTGGCCGCGAACGCCAGTGCCGTGATTGATGGCACGCCGCCCAGCGACGTCGCCCATATGCTAGCCCTGGAAGCCAAGGACTTCTCCACCGCCTGTCGCGATGGCATGGCCGAGTTCGTGGTGGCGCAGTCCTGGCAGGACCTTTCCGGCCAGCGCATCAAGAAAGTGGTGAACTTCATCGGCAGCGTCGAATCGTCGCTGCTGGAACTGGTGAGTCTCACCGGCGCACTGGCCAATGGCGAAGCCGCCGTGGGTCCGGTCAAGGTGACCAGCCAGGACGAGGCGGATCGTCTGCTCAGCGAGTTTGGATTCTGAGCATGACTCCCGAGCTGG
>DASXND010000386.1:0-11546 GCA_036495265.1 Dyella sp. | reverse complement strand
GCCGTCAACCTTGGGCAGGGCTTTCCGGATTTCGAGCCGCCGCAGCCGCTGCGCGACGCGATTACCCGGGCCATGGGCGAAGGCCGCAATCAATATGCGCCGGGCATTGGCCTGCCGACGCTGCGCGAACAGATCGCGCTCAAGACCGAGCGCATGTATGGTCGAAAGATCAGTGCCGACAGCGACATCACCGTGACGTCGGGCGCCACCGAGGCGCTGTTCGCCGCCATTGCCGCAGTCGTGCGGGCAGGCGACGAAGTGATCGTGTTCGATCCGGCCTATGACAGCTACGAGCCGGCGATCGAATTACAGGGCGCGCGTGCGGTGCATATCCCACTGGTCGCCCCGACCTTCGCGGTCGACTGGCAGCGCGTGCGTGATGCGGTGACGCCAAAGACGCGCATGATCCTGATCAACAGCCCGCATAACCCGACGGGCGCGGTGTTGTCGTCCGCCGACCTGGAACAGCTTGCGGATATCGTGCGCAACACCGAGATCGTGGTGTTGTCCGACGAGGTCTACGAGCACATCGTGTACGACGGCGCCCAGCACGAGAGCGTGTTGCGTCATCCGGAGCTGGCCGAGCGCAGCTTCGTGGTGTCGTCGTTCGGCAAGACCTATCACTGCACCGGCTGGAAACTCGGCTATGCGGTGGCGCCCAAGGCGCTGTCGGCGGAATTCCGCAAGGTGCATCAATACCTCACGTTCTGCACGTTCCATCCGGCCCAGGTCGCGTTTGCCGAGTTCATGGCAAGCGCGCCGGAGCATTACCTGGAACTGCCCGCGTTCTACCAGGTCAAGCGCGATCGTTTCCGCGAACTGATCAAGCCGTCGCGGCTGACGTTGCTCGACGTCCCAGGCGGCTATTTCCAGTTGGTGGACTACTCGGCCATCAGCAACAAGGATGACGTCGCTTTTAGCGAGTGGCTGGTCAAGGAAGGCGGTGTGGCGGCGATTCCGTTGACGCCGTTCTACGAGACCGCGCCGGGCACCCACCTGTTGCGTCTGTGCTTTGCCAAGAGCGATGCCACCATGGAAGCCGCCGCGGAGCGTCTATGCAAACTTTGAGAGTCAGCCTGGTACAGGGCGCAACGCGTTGGCATGACGCGCCGGCCAATCGCGCCTACTACGGTGAGCTGGTGCGGCGGGTGGCGGGACAGACCGACCTGGTCGTGCTGCCGGAAACGTTCATGTCAGGCTTCAGCAACGACATCCGCGCCAGCGCCGAGACGATGGAAGGCGAAGGTGTGGCGTGGATGCGTGCCTTGGCGTCCGAGGTCGGCGCCGTGTTGTGTGGCAGTCTCGCCATCCTCGAGGGCGAGACCGTGTACAACCGCCTGATCTGGGCGCGGCCCGACGGCAGCTACGCGCAGTACGACAAGCGCCATCTGTTCCGCATGGCCGGTGAGCACACGCGTTACGGTGGCGGCAACGAGCGGCTCATCGTCGAGCTGAAAGGCTGGCGCATCCTGCCGCAGGTTTGCTACGACCTGCGTTTTCCCGTGTGGCTGCGCAATGGTCGCCGCGCCGAGGCCACCGGTGGCATGGACTACGACCTCGCGCTGTTCGTGGCGAACTGGCCGGCGCCGCGGCGGCAGCCATGGCGCACGCTGTTGCGCGCACGAGCGATCGAGAATCTCAGCTACGTGGTGGGACTCAATCGCGTGGGCGTGGATGGCAACGAGCTGCCTTATGCCGGTGACAGCGCGGTGATCGATCCTATCGGCGAGCCGCTGGTCGAGCTCGGATCCCAAGAGCAAGTGGTGACGGTCACGGTCGATCCCGCGCCGCTGCTCGCGCATCGCGAGCGATTCCCTGCATGGATGGACGCCGATCGATTCACGCTCGAAGTGAGCTGAAGATTCGTCGCGCGACTCCCTCTGGCGTCCGCCATAGAGCGCTTGTGGAATGGTGATGCGCTGCGATGCGGCCTAGCATCTGCACGGCGCGGGTGAAACAGGGGAGTAGGCACGAAGGCCGCTGAGGGGGCCGCCTTCGTTGGTTCTTGCTCGAAGCTGCGCGCTAGAGAATCGCCAGCACGGCTTCCGGTGGCCGTCCGATCGCGGCCTTGCCGTTCGCCACCACGATGGGCCGCTCAATCAGCCGCGGGTGACTGGCCAGCGCTGCGATCAGCGTGGTGTCATCGAGCGAGGGGTCATCCAGACCCAGCTCGCTGTATTCCGGCTCACCCTTGCGCATCAATTCACGCGGTGTCATGCCGAGCATGTCCAGCAACTGCATCAGCTCAGCCGAGCTGGGCGGTGTGTCGAGGTAGTTGACCACCTCGCACACCTGGCCTTGCGCCTCGAGTAGCGCCAAGGTTTCGCGCGACTTCGAGCAGCGGTTGTTGTGGTAGATGCGTACCGTCATGAGCGGGACTTGGCTCAGCGGTTGCCGCCGCGGTTACCACCGCGATTGCCACCACCGCCACCGCCGCCGCCATGCGGACGTCCGCCACCGCCGCCGTGCGGACGCGGGCCACCACCGCCACCGCCTTGGGGGCGACTGCCACCGCGCGATTGCGGACGGCCGCCTTGTCCTTGTCCTTGGCCTTGGCCGGGACGGGCACCCGGCTTGCCGCCGCGATTGCCGCCTGCGTTGCCGGCACCACTGCCGCCATAAGGACTGTTGCCGCGTCCTTCGGCCGTGTTGCGGGTGCCACCAAACGACCGGCCGCCTTCAGCGGGGCGTGCACCGTACGGCTTGTTGCCGCCTTCGGCCGAGCGAGCGCCGAAGGGCTTGCCGCCGCCAGGACCGCGACGGTTGCCGGCGCCTGCACCCGGGCCGGCCGGGCCGCCGCTGCGGCCACCTTCACGGCTCTCGCCAGCGAACCAAGTGCGCACCGACGGCAGCTCCTGGCCAGGTGCAACGCCACGCCTGCTCTTGTTGCGCTGCATGGTGTTGCCCGAGCGCTCGGGACGCGCAACGTTGCCGTCCACTTCCCTGCCACCCGGACGAGGACGCTGCTTGCCGCGCGTGGGTTCCTCGCGAATACGGTCGTAGGCGCGCAGCTCGCGGGCCTCGTCCTGATGGCCAGAGCTGTAGCCGCTGCTGGCGCCGCGCTCGGGGCGATACTCGGTGACGTTGCGCGGTGCGCGACGCTGATGCAGCACCGGGCTCAAGGTGAGCACCGGCTGCGGTGCGCCCAGACCGGTGGCCTTGCGCAGCTCCTTGACCGATTCTTCGCCCAGCGCCTCGCAATCACCGCGACGCAAGGCGCGCGGTAATTCGATGCTGCCGTAGCGGATACGCTTGAGTCGGCTGACCAGGAAGCCCTGGGAATCCCACAGGCGACGCACTTCGCGGTTGCGGCCTTCGCGGATCACCACGCGGAACCAGCTATGGCTGCCGCCACGACTGATCACGGCGATCTCGTCGAAGCGGGCAGGGCCGTCTTCCAGCTCCACGCCGGCTTTCAGCTTCTCGATCATTTCATCGGGCACTTCGCCGTGGACGCGGCAGAGGTACTCGCGCTCGAGCCCGCTCTTGGGATGCATCAGCGCGTTGGCCAACTCACCGTCGGTGGTGAGCAACAGCAGGCCGGTGGTATTGATGTCCAGCCGGCCCACGGCGACCCAGCGCGCGCCCTTCAGGCGCGGCAGCTGTTCGAACACGGTGGGACGGCCTTCGGGATCCTCACGCGTGGTCACCACGCCTTCGGGCTTGTGATAGACCAACACTTCGGTCTCGTCACGGTTGTCGGTGGCGACGATGAACTGCTTGCCGTCCAGCACCACGCGGTCGCCGGCATGTACGCCGGCGCCAATGGTGGCGGGTGCGCCATTCAATTCAACTTCACCAGCCTGGATGCGCTGCTCGAGCATGCGACGCGAGCCGAGGCCGGCATTGGCCAGCACTTTGTGCAGGCGCTCTTCCAGCGCGGGGGCGGCGTCTTCGCGCGGGGTGCGCTTAAGGGTCAAAACGGATTTCTGCGGCGCAGTCATGCGCGGTACTCCTCAGTGTCTTGCGTGGCGTCGCCGTGGTCGGCGTCCGCGCGGGTCGCTGCCTCGTCGGCAGTGTCTGTCGTTGATTCGGCGTGCGTGGCAGCGCCGGGTTCGGAGGGTGCGCTGGCAACTTCAAACGTCAGCGCTTGTTCTTCGGAAGGTGCTTCGGTAACGGCGGGCTTCTGGGCCAGCTCGCTATCGGTGGGCTCGGATGGTTCGTCGGTGATAGCTTCGGCTTCTTCGCCGGCCACTACCAGCGGTTCGTTTTCTTCGTCCGGATCGATCGGCAGGTCGCGCACGATGCGGGCGGGAAGCGGGTTCTGGTCGATCCGCATCTGCGGGTCTTCCATGTCGCGGATTTCCGACAGCGGCGGCAGTTCGTCCAGCGATTTGAGGTTGAAGTAGTCGAGGAAGGCCCGAGTGGTGCCAAACAGTGCCGGCTTGCCGGGAACGTCCCGGTAGCCGACCACGCGGATCCATTCGCGCTCTTCCATGGTCTTGATGATGCTGGAGGACACCACCACGCCGCGAATCTGTTCGATCTCCGGGCGGGTGATTGGCTGGCGGTAGGCGATCAGGGCCAGCGTTTCCAGCAGGGCGCGCGAATAGCGGCTCGGCCGTTCCGTCCACATCTTCGAGAGCCACTGATGCATGTCCTGGCGGACCTGGTAGCGGAAGCCGGACGCGACCTCGTGCAGTTCCACGCCGCGACCCGTGCAGTCTTCAGCCAACGCTTCGAGCGCCTTGGCTACGTCGTCGCGACCGACCTCGTCCTCCTCGCCGAACAACTCCAGCAACTGGGGGATGGTCATGGGCTGCGTTGTCGCCAGCAGCGCCGCCTCGATAATGGGTTTGAGTTGCTCGATCTGCATGGTTAGAGCATGGCTCTCAGTTCGGATGCGGATTCATGGGTACCGGCTCATTGCTGCTACCTATTCGGCAGCGGCTGCCGGTTCGTCGGCGATGTCTTCGACGGGCTCCTCGGCGCGTCCCGTCTTGGCTCTTACGTAAATCGGCGCCAGCGCCTCTTCCTGCACAATCTCTACCAGCATTTCCTTGGCCAGCTCCAGCATGGCCAGGAAGGTCACCACCACGCCCAGGCGTCCCTCGTTCACGTCGAACAGTGTCTCGAAGCGCTGGAACGTGTGGTCGTCCAGCCGAGCCAGCAGTTCGCCCATGCGCTGGCGGACACTTAGCGCCTCGCGCTTGATGGCGTGGTGCCCGAACAGCTCGGCGCGGTGCATCACGTCCTTCAGCGCCAGCAGCATTTCCTTCAGATCCAGCGGTGGCGGCAGCTTGATCACGTTGCGCTCGCCCACATCGGCGTGCGCCGTCGCGAAATCGCGCTCCATGCGGGGCAGCTCGTCGATGTCCGCCGCCGCCCGCTTGAAGCGTTCGTACTCCTGCAACCGCCTGACCAGCTCGGCGCGAGGGTCTTCCTCCAGGCCTTCCTCGGCCGGTGGCCGCGGCAGCAACAGCCGCGATTTGATTTCGGCGAGAATGGCCGCCATCAGCAGGTACTCGGCGGCCAGTTCCAGGCGCATCACGTCGCGCATCATATCGATGTAGTCCATGTACTGCCGGGTGATCTCGGCGACAGGGATATCGAGAATGTCCAGGTTCTGCCGGCGGATCAGATACAGCAAAAGATCCAGCGGCCCTTCGAACGATTCGAGAATGACCTCGAGCGCGTCCGGCGGGATGTACAGATCCTGCGGCATCTGCAACATCGGTTCGCCGCGCACGATGGCCAGCGGCATTTCCTGCTGTTGCGGTACCGACGCAAACGCGTCTTGCGGTGCTGTGACCGCCTGAGGCTCGGTTGGCTCAGTACTCATCAATACATGTCGTTTGGCCGCCCGTGACGGCTTGCGTTGCGTTCAACACGTTATAGGAAACGTTCTGTTCCATCGGCATTCGTTCGACGAATGTCCCCGCCCAGATCGCGGCCACTGGCTGGCAATCCTTTCAAGCTTTCTTGCGCGATGCCTAGCCGGTGCGCTTCGCGTCACCGTCACGGGCATGCATGATGAAATCGCGCCATTCGCGTTTCGACCAGGCTGACCGTAAGCGACCTTTGAGCGACTCTGGCGCGTAAGGATCACGGCAAAGACGCAAGCCAGAACGTGACGAAACCCGCGTCACTGGCGATTCAATAGGTCGGCTGAGTGCATCGGGATGGGGGCCGTTGCGGTCGATCTTGGCCGATCGTGCGGCGCACCCGTGGACCTATGCGAGACCAAGATTAGCCGCTGTAAGCCCGCAAGTCCAGTACACCTGCGGCTCGTCCAGCGTCAAAATAGCACGGCATGCCGACGACCCAACGCGCAATCATTCATGTTGATATGGACGCCTTCTACGCGGCGGTGGAGCAGCTTGACCGTCCGGAGCTGCGCGGCGTCCCGGTGATCGTCGCTGGCCTGGGGCCGCGTGGGGTCGTGTCCACCTGCAGCTATGAAGCCCGCCGTTTTGGCGTGCGTTCGGCCATGCCCACGGCACAGGCGCGCCGGTTGTGCCCCGATGGCATCTATGTGCGGCCCCGCCTGGACCGCTACGAGGCGATCTCGGATCAAATCTTCGAAATCTTCCACGAGACAACGCCGATGGTCGAAGGGCTGTCGCTGGACGAGGCGTTTCTTGATGTGAGCGCCAGCCTGCGGCTGCTGGGACCGATCGAGGTGATCGCGCGTCGCATCAAGGGAGCGATCCTGGAACGCACCCGCTTGGTGGCTTCGGTAGGCATGGGGCCGAACAAATTGCTGGCCAAGCTGGCGAGTGAACTGTCCAAGCCCGACGGCTTCCAGCGTATTTCTTTCGATCGGGCCGCATCGGAGCTCGCGCCATTGCCGGTCGGACGCTTGTGGACCGTCGGCCGAGTGACTGAGCAGGTGCTGCATCGCCTGGGTATCCAGACTATCGGCGAATTGGCAGCATGTGACACGGCGCGTCTTGCCGGTGCGCTGGGGCGTCAGGCCGCATCGCTGCAGGCGCTGGCGCGAGGGGAGGACGACCGTTGCGTACAGCCCGAGCAAGCCGAACAATCCATGGGTTCCGAACACACCTTCGATACCGATTTGATCGATAAGGTGCTGGCCGAATCGTGGTTGCTGCGACAGTGTGAGCGTATTGCCGCGCGTGCGCGGGTGCGCGGACTGCGAGGGCGCACGGTCACCTTGAAACTCCGTGAGCCGCCGTTTGTCACACATACTCGCCAGGCCCAGCTGCATGCGCCGAGCGCGTCTGCCGGCGAGATCTATGATGTGGCACGACGCTTGCTAGAGATTTGGTGGCAGATGCAATCGAGACCGCGCCTGCGCCTTTTGGGTGTCAGCCTGTCCGGCTTTGCGGAGCAGCGGCAGGACGACATGTTCGGCGCGACGTCGAAAGGGCGCGTGACGGACGAGGTGCAGGACCGCGTCAATTTGCGTTTCGGTTCGGGCAGTCTGGTGCGTGCCGGGGTGTTGCGGGCGCGCAAGCAGGATTGAAGTAGTAGCGGAACGCTCCACATCGAGATGGTGGGGGTGTTTTCAGGAAACAGCACCACGATGTGCGTGGTGCGGGGAGAGGACACCAGGTATGAGTAGAGCGGAAGACAACGCCAGGAACGGCTCCGATCCGGAGCAGTTACGACCGGCGCGCATGCGTATCGAAACCACGGTACTGATGAGCCGTGTCGACGAATCGCATCCGACCGAACTGGTGGACATCTCCGCGACTGGGGTCCTGCTGCGTCGGCCGCTCGGCTGGCATGGCGAGATCGGCCAAAGCTGGATCCTGGACATGATTTTCGGCCACGACCTGCATATTCACCTGGAAGCCCAGGTGGCACGCGTGTCGGAGCGCCACCTGGGCTTTGCCTATACGCGCATCCCTGAGGACAAGCAGGTGCCGTTGTGGAACTTGCTGGGCGGCTACGCTGACATCCTGGAGCTGTGGAACGAAGAGTGAGCCCCCTGGCGCGAGCTCCCAAATGAAAACGCCCGCCAAAAGGCGGGCGTTTGCTTTCCATATACGGTAAAGGTCAGCTGTGCGCGGTGGCGGGCTGCTTTTCGTCACGCAGTTCGCGGCGCAGGATCTTGCCCACGTTGCTCTTGGGCAGCGAGTCGCGGAACTCGATGATCTTGGGTCGCTTGTAGCCGGTCAGATTCTCGCGGCAGAACTGCTTGAGCTCCTCGACGGTCAAATTCGGGTCCTTGCGCACCACGAACAGTTTGACCACCTCGCCGGAGTGCTCGTCGGGTATGCCGACGGCTGCGACCTCGGCGACGCCCGGGTGCTGCATGACGATGTCCTCGACCTCATTCGGATACACATTGAAGCCGGACACCAGGATCATGTCCTTCTTGCGGTCGACGATATAGAAGTAGCCGTTCTCGTCCATGCGCGCGATGTCGCCGGTGTGCAGCCAGCCATCGGCCCCGAGCACCTTGGCGGTTTCGTCCGCACGTTGCCAGTAACCCTTCATCACCTGCGGGCCGCGCACCATCAGTTCGCCCACCTCGCCCTGCGGCAGCGGCTGGCCTTCCTCGGACCAGATGGCGACGTCGGTGGACGAAATGGGCAGGCCGATCGACGCGTTATACGCCTTGAGGTCCAGCGGATTCATGCACGCCGCCGGCGAGGTTTCGGTGAGGCCATAGGCCTCCACCAGCGTGACCCCCGTGACCTTCTTCCAGCGCTCGGCCACGGCTCGCTGCACCGCCATGCCGCCGCCCAGGGACAGGTGCAGGCGGGAGAAATCCAGCTCGCTGAAACCCGGCGTATTGAGCAGGCCGTTGAACAGCGTGTTGACGCCGGTGATGGCGGTGAAGCCGGACTGCTTCAGCTCCTTGACGAAGCCGGGCATATCGCGCGGATTGGTGATCAGCCAGTTCAAACCGCCCAGGCGCAGGAAGACCAGGCCGTTCGCGGTCAGCGAAAAGATGTGATACAGCGGCAGGGCGGTAATGATCACTTCCTCGCCCAGCTTGGTGTTGCTGCCGACCCAGGCACCCGCCTGCAGCATGTTGGCGACCATGTTGCCGTGCGTGAGCATGGCGCCCTTGGCCACGCCCGTGGTACCGCCGGTGTACTGCAGGAAGGCGATGTCGTCGTGGCCCAGTTCCACCTTGGGCAACGGATGCTTGGCGCCGCGTGCCAGCGCGTCATCGAAACGCACCGCGTGCGGCAGCTCGAATGGCGGCACCATCTTCTTGACGTGCTTGAGCGCGAAGTTGATCAGCACACCCTTGAGGCCCAGCAGATCGCCGATGCCGGTGGTGACGATGTGCTTCACTTCGGTCTCGGCAACGACCTGCTGCAAGGTGGCAGCGAAGTTGTCGAGCACCACGATGGCCTGGGCGCCGGCGTCCTCAAGCTGATGCTTGAGTTCGCGCGCGGTGTACATCGGATTCGTGTTGACCACCACCAGGCCTGCGCGCAGCGCGCCGAACAAGGCGATCGGGTACTGCAAGACATTTGGCATCATGATCGCGATGCGATCGCCCTTGCCGAGCTTGAGCTCGCCGGTGAGGTAGCCGGCGAACTGGCGGCTCATCTCGTCGACCTGGGCGTAGGTGATCTGCTTGCCGAAGTTGGCGAAGGCAGGACGGTCACGAAACCGCTCGAACGCTTCTTCCATCACCGCTGCCACGGAGGCGTATTGATTGACGTCGATTTGCGCGGGGACGCCTTCCGGGTAATGGGCCAGCCACGGACGCTCAATGCTCATGTTGGATCCAAAGCTCCTGTATTGACCTGCCTGCTGCTTACCGAGGTACGGTACTGGTCAGATATTGAAGAGTCCGGCCACGGATGGCCGGTTTGTCTTTGCCTGCCCGGATGGCAGGCATAACGAATGACGAGGCATTGGAGCATACGCCCGCGTATAGCAGCAAGCCGCGTTGCAGCGAGATTTGTGGATGCCGTCGATGAGAAAAACGTGGTCGAAACTGCTGTTTTGCGTGGTCGTCCTGATGATGCTGGCTGGCTGTCGCCACCCGCCGGACGAGGTGTTGATCAGGCAAGGTATTGAGGCGGCGTCGAAAGCGGCGGAGCACGCCGAAGCGTCGGCGCTTGGCGATGTGTTGAGCGAGGACTTCGACGGCAACGCCGGTGCCCTCGAACGCCATGACCTGCTCCAGCTGTTGCGGGCGGCCGCTTTTCGTGGCGAGACGATTCACGCGTTGACGGGGCCGGTCGAGGTTGAGCAACGTGGCGAGCGCTATGTCGCGCGCTTCACCGTCACGCTGACCAGTGGTGGAAAACTGCTGCCGGCGCAAATAGGCGTCTATCAGGTAGAAACCGCCTGGCGTCGCGATGGTCAGCAATGGCGTTGCTATTCGGCTAGCTGGACACGCCAGGTGTGACGCATGCCCGTCCATGCCCGTCATCCCGGCGAAAGCTGGGATCCAGCGCCTTTTGGTTTCTCGCGAAAAGCCCAAGTCACTGGATCCCAGCTTTCGCTGGGATGACGGTGAGGTTGCCTGGTGGATCAAGGTGGGGACCAAAAAGGAAAACGCCGCCCTCGGGCGGCGTTTTCATCGGGCTCAGGCCGCCTTCTTGCTCGCGAGCTGACGCAGCACGTATTGCAGGATGCCACCGTGACGGAAGAACTCGCGTTCCTTTGGCGTGAGCAGCAGCACCTTTACGGTGAACACCTTCTTGCTGCCATCGGCCGCCGTGGCGGTGACCTGGGCGGTTTTCGATTCGCCGCCGTCGAGGCCGGTAATGTCGAAGGTTTCCTTGCCGGTCAGGCCGAGCGACTGCGCATTCTGGCCATCCTCGAACTGGCAGGGCAGTACGCCCATGCCAACCAGGTTGGAGCGGTGAATACGCTCGAAGCTCTCGGTAATCACCGCCTTCACACCCAGCAGGAGGGTGCCCTTGGCCGCCCAGTCGCGCGATGAGCCGGTGCCATATTCACGGCCCGCAAACACGACCAAGGGAACCTTCTCCGCCTCATAACGCATCGCCGCGTCATAGATCGCGAGCCGCTCGCCGGACGGCTGCATGAGTGTGAAGCCGCCCTCAACCACATTGCCCGTCTCGTCTTTCACCATCTGGTTCTTGATGCGAATGTTGGCGAAGGTGCCGCGCATCATCACCTCGTGGTTGCCCCGCCGGGTGCCATACTGATTGAAGTCGACCGGGCGCACTTGATGTTCGACAAGATATTGCCCGGCCGGACTCGCAACCTTGATCGAACCCGCGGGCGAAATGTGGTCGGTCGTGATCGAATCGAGGAATAAAGCCAGGATGCGCGCGTTCTCGATATCGGCCACTGGAACTGGCGTCTTGGTCAGCCCCTCGAAATAGGGGGGCTCCTGCACATAGGTCGAGCCGATATCCCAAGCGTAAGTTTGGCCCGCAGGCACTTTCACCTTGCGCCAGTTGACGTCGCCATCGAACACGCTCGCATATTTGGTCTTGAACATTTTCGCGGAGATGGTCGCGTCGACGTACCCCTCGATCTCGTCCGCCTTGGGCCAGATGTCGGCGAGATAAACTGGCTTGCCCTGCTTGTCGGCGCCAAGCGGGTCGCGAGTGAGGTCGATCTGCATCGAGCCTGCCAGGGCGTAAGCAACGACCAGCGGCGGAGACGCGAGGTAGTTCGCGCGCGTG
>DASXND010000385.1:0-10612 GCA_036495265.1 Dyella sp. | reverse complement strand
GCTTCGTACGCCGCCATCGCGGCCGGCTGCCCTACGCCGCGCAAGGAACTTCATGTCTGCTCTTATCGAACGCAAAACCGGCGACCGCCAAAGCATCGCCATCGAGACCACCGACGCTGCCCGTTTTGCCGCCAGTAAGCGCCGCCTTACCGCCGCACAACGCCGCTGGCTGACCGATTGCGGCTTTGATGCCACGCCGGGCACGTTTGCGCTGATCGCCGATGAAAGCGGCAAGCTGATACGCGTGCTGGTCGGCGTGGACACCGGCGACGTTCTGAGCTCGCTGGGCGCGTTGCCGCGCACCCTACCTGAGGCCGTCTATCACCTGGCCGACGAGGGCGTACTGAAGGACACCCTGCAGATCGCGCTGGGCTGGGCGCTGGGCGCCTACGAATTCACGCGCTATCGCAAGGCTCGCCGCGCGCCTGCCAGGCTCGCCATCGCCGCCGCCGAGCTGGACGTGCTGGCACCGCTGGTGGAAGCCACCACGCAGGTGCGCGACCTGGTCAATACCCCGACCGAGGACATGGGCCCGAAGCACCTGGCTGACGCGGTCAAGCGGCTGGGCAAGGCGCACAAGGGCAAGGTGCGCGAGTGGGTGGGCGACGAACTGCTCGACGCCAACTTCCCCACCATCCATGCCGTGGGCCGCGCCAGCCATCGCGCGCCGCGTCTGATCGAACTGAGCTGGGGCAAGACCAGCGATCCCAAGCTTGCGGTGATCGGCAAGGGCGTGTGCTTCGACACTGGCGGCCTCGATCTGAAGCCGGCCGATGGCATGCGCTGGATGAAGAAGGACATGGGTGGCGCCGCACACGCGATCGCCCTGGCCGGCCTGATCATGCAGGCCAAACTGCCGGTGCGCCTGACCCTGCTGATTCCCGCCGTGGAAAACGCCGTGTCCGGCGCCGCGATGCGTCCGGGTGAAGTGATCACCACGCGTGCCGGCATCACGGTCGAGGTGGACAACACCGATGCGGAAGGCCGCCTGGTCCTGTGCGATGCGATCACCTACGCGAGCGAGCAGAAGCCGGACCTGATCGTCGACTTCGCCACGCTCACTGGCGCCGCACGCATCGCGCTCGGCCCCGACCTGCCGGCGCTGTTCGGCAACCGGGACGATCTCGCGGAGCGTGTGCTCGCCGCGGGACGTGAGGTGAACGATCCGCTGTGGCGACTGCCGCTGTGGCGCCCTTACCGCAAGATGCTCGAATCGTATCTGGCCGACATGGCCAACTCGGGCGCCTCGCGCCATGCCGGTGCGATCACCGCGGCGCTGTATCTGGAGCGCTTCGTGCCGGAGACGACGGCGTGGCTGCATCTGGATACGTATGCGTGGAATGACGCGGATCGCCCGGGTCGTCCGCGGGGTGGCGAAGCGCTCGGCCTGCGCGCGTTCTTTGCGTTCCTGCAGCAGCGCTATACCTGAGCGAGCGGTGGCTTCTAGCTCCTTCTCCCCCTCGGTGAGAAGGCTGGGATGAGGGGCCAATCTTGCGACACCCTAGCTATGCGCCCTATCGCCAGCTTGTCGCTTTCGCAGTAGGCATCCACGCTCAGTTGGGGCGTTATCGCGAGCACCCGCCCCTCATCCCAACCTTCTCCCCGTTGGGGAGAAGGAGTAGAGGCGAGCGACAAGCATAAAAAAGGGCGGCGCTTACGCGCCGCCCTTTTGGTTTTTTCTGGCGAACCGCTTAGTGCGTGGTCGCCGCCGGGCTGGCCGGAGCCGGTGTCTGCGACACCGCTGCCGTCGAGCTGGTATCGAACTTGCCGCCGTAGGGCAGCACCTGCGCCGCCAGCTTGGAGTCCGCCTTGATCAGGCCCACCGCGTCGAACAGGATGTGCGCGGTTTCGTTCAACTGCGGATCGGGGGCCTTCTTGGCATCCGTCTCCTGCTTCAGCTCGCTCTTGAGGCTGCGCTCGTTCGCATTTAGGCCATCGTCGGTCGCCACGTCGTCTTCAACATCGGCACTGCCATCGATCGCCTTGTGGCGCGCGCGGAAGTCGGCCTGCAAAGCATCCAGCTCCTTGCGCTCCTGCTCACGCTGGGCAAAGTTGAGCGAGATCGTGGTGCGGTCGCGCATCTTGCGGTACTGCGCCAGCTCGTCGAGCATCAGCTTCCACGCGGGCGACTGGACCACACGGGCGTCATGCTTGGTCTGCAGCGGGCTCAGGTAGGCCTTGAGATCCGCCACCGGCTTGTAGTCCGCCTGCGCGATCTGGGTCCACGGCAAGGCGTTGTCGTAGGTCGACTCGCCGAAGTCCTTCTCGTCGCCATTCTTGGGGAACTGGATGTCCGGCGTCACACCCTTGAGCTGGGTGGAGCCGCCGTTGATGCGGAAGAACTCCGCAATGGTCATCTTCAGTTCGCCGAACTGCGGCTTTTCCTGGCCGGTGCGGGTGAAGCGGTCGAGATCGACCAGGTTCTGCACCGTGCCCTTGCCGAAGGTGGGCTGACCGACGATCAGGCCGCGACCGTAGTCCTGGATGGCAGCAGCAAAGATTTCCGACGCCGAGGCCGAACCACGGTTGACCAGCACGGCCATCGGACCGCTCCAGGACATGCCCGGATCGTCGTCACCCTGCACTTCGACCTGGCCGCGCGCATCGCGCACCTGCACGACCGGACCCTTGTCGATGAACAGGCCGGTGAGTTCGTTGGCCTCGGCCAGCGAGCCGCCGCCGTTGTTGCGCAGATCCATCACCACGCCTTCGACACCGGCGGCCTTGAGCTCGCCGAGCAGCTTGGCCACGTCGCGCGTCGCGCTCTTGAAGTTCTTGTCGCCCTCGCGGCGCGCACCGAAATCGGAATAGAAGGTCGGCAGGTCGATCACGCCGATCTTGCGGCTGACATTGCCGTCCTTGATCTCGATGATCTTCTTCTTGGCCGCCTGCTCCTCGATGCTCACCTTCTGGCGCACCAGGGTGATCATCTCGTGCTTGCCGTCCACACCCCCGTCAGACGGCAGGATCTCCAGCCGCACGGTGGTGTCCTTCTTGCCGCGGATGTGCTTGACCACATCGTCCAGGCGCCAGCCGATCACGTCGACCATGGGACCACTGGTACCTTCGCCGATCGCGAGGATGCGGTCGCCCACGTGCACCTTGCCGGACTTGGCCGCCGGACCGGCGGGCACGACCTCTCGGATCGCCGTGTACTCGTCGCGTGCCTGCAGCACCGCGCCGATGCCTTCCAGCGACAGCTTCATGGAGATGTCGAAATTCTCCGCCGCACGGGGGCCGAGGTAATCGGTGTGCGGATCGGTGGATTCGGCATAGGCGTTCATGAACGACTGGAACGCGTCTTCGCCGTCGAGCTGCTTCACCCGATCGATGTAGCCGGCATAGCGCTTGTCCAGCGTCTTGCGGATGTCATCGTCGGTCTTGCCGGCGAGCTTCAGGCGCAACCAGTCGTTCATGGTGCGCTGACGCCACAGCGTATCCAGCTCGGCCTGGTCTTTGGGCCAGTCAACCTTCTTGCGATCGTAGTTGTAGTTTTCGTTCTTGGCGAAATCGAAGCCCTGCTTGAGCAGGCCACGCGCGTAGGTCATGCGCTCGACCGCACGCTGCACATAGAGGTTGAAGATCGAGAACGGACCGGACAGGTCCTTGTTCCAGATCGATCCGTCCAGCTGTGTCTTCAGCGGCGCGAACTTTGCCATGTCGGCCTGGGTGAAGAACACCTTCTCGCCGTCCAGGCTATCGATGTAGGCCTTGAAGATCTTCTGCGACATCGCCGCGTCGAGTGGCTGCGCGTCGTAGTGGAAGCGCGTAAGGAAGCGTGCCGACAGCTGGGCGGCCTGCCCCTCGTTGTCGGTCGGCTTCAGCGGCAAGGTGGAGAACTTGCGCGGCGCGCTGGCGTCGGTCAGGTCAGCAGCGGACTGCGCATGGACGCCGACACCGGTGACGGCAAGGGCTAGCAATAGGGCAAGCGATGGGCGCAGTTTCATAAAGTCTCTTTAGGCCTGCTCAGTTAGGCATGCTCAGTGACGCCCGCGGCGTGAGCCTGCAGGTCAGCGTGATAGGACGAACGCACCAGCGGGCCGGAAGCGACATGATGGAAACCCATCGCCTCACCGGCTTCACGCAGTTGCTCGAACTCTTCCGGCGTCCAGTAACGGATCACCGGGTGATGATGCGGCGTGGGCTGCAGATACTGCCCAATGGTGATCATCTCGACATCATGCGCACGCAAGTCGCGCATGGTTTCCAACACCTGCTCCATGGTCTCGCCCAGGCCCAGCATGATGCCGGACTTGGTCGGTACGTCCGCATGCTGCGCCTTGAAGCGCTTGAGCAGGTCCAGCGACCACTGGTAGTCGGCGCCCGGACGTACTTCGCGATACAGATGCGGCACGGTTTCGAGGTTGTGGTTGAACACGTCCGGCGGGAAGTCCTTGAGCACTTCCAGCGCGCGCTCCATGCGACCCTTGCCGCGGAAATCGGGCGTGAGGATCTCGATGCGGATGTTCGGGCTGGCGTGGCGCACCGCGCGGATGCAGGCGGCGAAATGTTCGGCACCGCCGTCGCGCAGGTCGTCGCGATCCACCGAGGTGATCACCACGTACTTCAGGCGCATGTCGTGGATGGTTTCGGCCAGGCGTGCCGGCTCCAGCGGATCGGGCGCGGCCGGACGGCCATGCGCCACATCGCAGAACGAGCAACGACGCGTGCAGACCTCGCCGAGGATCATGAACGTGGCGGTGCCCTTGCTGAAGCACTCGTGGATGTTCGGGCAGCTGGCCTCTTCGCACACCGTGACCAGCGCGTTTTCGCGCAGGCGCGCCTTGAGCTGCTGCACGGCATTGCCCTGCGGCAGGCGCACGCGGATCCAGCTCGGCTTGCGCAGCGTGGGTACGGCCGTGTCGAAGCCTGCGCGGTTAAGCGCAATCTTGTCGTTACCGAGCTGCTTGTCGACGGCAGACGTGCCAGCGACAACGCTGATCGGAATAACCTTGGGGGAGGAAGAGGACATTTCGCTCATGTAGGCAAGCTCAGACCGCTGCACGAGCGGGGAGTTCAGGGAGAATGGGGGCGGCCTGTTCAGCGTCGAATCCGAACTGGCGGCAGAACTCTTCCACCAGGGCGTCCTCGACGTCGGACAAGCGCGACGGACCACCCAAGTCTAACACCTGGGTGACCGCCAAACCCTTGTAACCGCAAGGGTTGATGCGGTGATAAGGCTCCAGATCCATCGATACATTGAAGGCCAGGCCGTGAAAACTGCAGCCACGGCGTACGCGTAGACCCAGGGCGGCCACCTTGGCGCCAGCCACGTAAACCCCGGGCGCGCCATCCAGCCGTTCAGCGCCGATATTCCAATGCGCCAGCGTATCGATGATGGATTGCTCGAGCTTGTTGACCAGCTCGCGCACGCTGACGCCAGCGCGGCGCAGGTCGATCAGCGGATAGCCCACGATCTGGCCGGGCCCGTGATAGGTCACCTGGCCGCCGCGGTCCACCTGCACCACCGGGATATTGCCCGGCGCCAGCACGTGTTCCGCCTTGCCGGCCTGGCCCTGGGTGAACACCGGGTCATGCTCGAGCAGCCACAGCTCATCGGGCGTGTCCGGCCCCCGGTTGTTGGTGAAGTCACTCATCGCCTCCCACGTCGCCGCGTAGGGCTGACGACCGAGACGACGAACTTTGAGCGGCAGGGACATGGGGTGAACCTGATCGGACGGGGATTGAGCTGAAGTGCGGCCGAATGGCCGGGAAGCCAAGAGGGGCGCAAGCATGAAATCTGGCTGCCGGTTGCTACGCCAGGGCCAGGAACGACAAGGGCGCCCTGTTACGACGCCCCTGCCCTCGATCCCTGGTGCTTACAAGGTGTAGCGGATATCCGGATCGTCCCGCAACGCAGTGTGCGCCGCGTCGTACTGCTCGCGCGTCTCGCAGCGGAAGCTCACCGTGACCGACAGGAAGTTGCCCTCCCGCGACTGCCGGTGCTTCACCGTCTCATGCAGTACATGCAAGCCAACGCCTACCAGGATCTGCGGTACGCGGACCTGCAGTTCCGCGCTCGCATTGCCCATGGCGGTGATTTCGAACTCGCCCGGGAACTGGAAACCCTGGCCGTCCTGGCGGGCCTCGATCGATTCGATATCGCGCATCACCGTAGCCTCCGTTACTTTGCTTCAGGCTTTTTGTCGCTGTGGAACCACAACATCATGCTGTCCCACAGGCGGGCGAAGAAGCCGCCCTGCGGGGCATCGGCCAGGGCGATCAGCGGCACGTTCTGCACCGGCTGGCCGTCCAGGGTCAGGCGCAGCGTGCCGACCTGCTGGCCCTTGGTGAACGGGGCAATCAGGGTGGCCGGGATATCCATGGTGGCCTTGAGCTTGTCGTAGTCGCCACGCTTGACCGTGATCAGCACGTTGTCGGCCACGCCCAGCGGCAGGTCATTGGCCTGGCCCTTCCACAGGCGCGGCGTGGCCAGCGGCTTGCTGGCGTCGTAAAGCTTGTGGGTTTCGTAGAAGCGGAAGCCGTAGTTCATCAGCGCCAGGGCCGAATCGGCGCGGGCCTTCTCGTTGCTGGCACCCATGACGATGGCGATCATGCGCGAATCGCCCTGCTTGGCCGAGGCGGCCAGGCAGTAACCGGCGGCAGCGGTATGGCCGGTCTTGATGCCGTCAACGGTCTGGTCGCGCCACAGCAGCAGGTTGCGGTTGTGCTGCTTGATGCCATTCCACTCGAAGTCCTTGATCGCCGAGATCGCATAGTCCTCGGGGAAATCGTGGATCAGCGCGCGCGACATCAGGGCGATGTCACGTGCGGTGGTGTAGTGGTTGGCGATCGGGTAGCCCGACGCGTTCTGGAAGTTGGAGTTGGTCATGCCCAGCTGCTTGGCATAGGCATTCATCAGGTTGGCGAAGGCGGGCTCGGAGCCGGCGGTGTGCTCGGCCAACGCGATGGCGGCGTCGTTACCTGACTGGATGATCATGCCGTACAGCAGGTCCTTCAGCGGCACCTGGCTGTTGAGCTTGAGGAAGCTGGTGGAGCCGTCGGTGGCTGCACCGCCGCCGCGCCAGGCGTTTTCGCTGATGGTGACCGGGTCGGTCATGTGGATCTTGCCATTGGCGATTTCCGCCGACACCACGTAGTCGGTCATCACCTTGGTGATCGAGGCCGGCTCCAGACGCACGTCCGGGTCCTTGGACGCCAGCACCTGGCCCGTGGCGTAATCCATCAGCACCCAGCTCTTGCCGTCCACATCCGGCGGCGGCGGCACGGGTGCCTCCGGCGTGACCGGACGGGGCACAGGCACAGGTTTTGGCGGGGTCTGCTGGGCGAAGGCGGTACCGACAACCAGGGCGGCGACGGCAAACGAGGTCAGGGTACGGCGAATCAGGCTCATCGTTCAGTTCAATCCAAGTGCTGTATGGCAACGTTTAAGAGACGTCGCGAGAATTCAATGCTTTAGTCTACCGCGACCTGCGGCCGAGGCAGACCCATGCCCTCGATGCGTGAGGTCACATCATCGGCCTGATCGACGCTGGCAATCGGCCCCACCCGCACGCGACGGATGCTTCGACCGTTGATTTGGGCATCCACGACCTGTACCGGCGCAAAATTGGCCACGCGCAGCTGCTGCGCCACGCGTTCGGCATTGGTCACGTCGGAGAATGCGCCCACTTGCAGGTAAATACCTGGCCCCGGGCTGGCGGGCTTGGGCGGAGGGGGTGGCGGCGGCAGTGTCTGCGCCGTGAGCGGCTGGGCGGGATCGATGGCGCGCACTTCCACCAGGCCGGTGCCCTTGGGCCATACGCCGATCTTCACGGCGGCGGCAAACGACAGGTCGATCAGGCGGTTCTCGTGGAACGGGCCGCGATCGTTGATGCGCACGATCACGCTCTTGCCGTTTTCCAGGTTGGTCACGCGCGCATAGCTGGGCAGCGGCAAGGTCTTGTGCGCGGCGGTGAACTGGTACATGTCGTAGTCCTCGAGACTCGAGGTCTTGTAGCCGTGGAATTTGTTGCCGTAGAACGACGCGATGCCGCGCTCCACATAGCCGCCGGGACCAGGCAGCACCTGATAGGACTGGCCCAGCACGGTATACGGCGACTTGTTGCCATACAGGGCACGCGGCTCGACCTTGGGCACCGGCTCGGGCAGCTTGCTGATGTCCGGCGGCGGGCCATCCGGCACGCTGTCGCTGCCGTCACGATAGCGGCTGCTCTGCGGACGGCTGGTGTCGTCCTGGAAGCCGCCACGCGAGGAGCCGCTGGCCGACGAGGACGAGGACGAGGACGGGGCACGCGCGCGCGATCCGCCAGCACTCGCCGGGGAGCGGGTCTTGTTCCCACTGCAGGCGGCCAGCAGAACGATCAGCAGAAGCAGCAGCGCATGCCGCCATCTCATTGCCGGGCATCCGCCATGCGCACGCCCTCGGCGATCTCCTGCGCCAGCTGATGCACCGCCAGCGCGTACAACGGACTACGGTTGTACTTGGTGATCACATAGAAATTCTGGAAGGTGAACCAGTACTCCATGCCATTGGCGCCCTCCAGCGATTGCAGGCTGGTGGGCGCGCCAGGATTGAGCGACT
This sequence comes from Dyella sp., assembly GCA_036495265.1. Lineage (GTDB taxonomy): Bacteria > Pseudomonadota > Gammaproteobacteria > Xanthomonadales > Rhodanobacteraceae > Dyella. Next base: position 2,067 of record DASXND010000385.1, on the reverse strand, counting down.
GCGAGGCTGCATAACCCCAGGCTTCCAGCTGCTCAAGCGGCCACTGCGGCGAGGAGTCGTTCACCGAGATCGGCCTGGCGGCCGCATCGGCCTGAGCGGCCAAGGCGACCGGGCCACCGGTCTGCCAACCGTGCTTGGCGAAGTAGTTGGCCACGCTGGCAAAGATGTCCGGCAGCGAATTCTTCAGGTCGATATGCCCGTCGCCATCGGCATCCACGCCGAAGTCGCGGATGCTGGACGGCATGAACTGGCCCCAGCCCTGCGCCCCGGCATACGAGCCGGTCAAGCTGTCGATGGGGCCGCCAAGCTGGCTGTCCGGCAGCTCGAGCAAGGTCTTCAGCTGGTCGCGGAAGAACGTGGCGCGCGGCGGGTAATACAGGCCCAGCGTCACCAGCGCGTCGAGCACTTTGTACTTGCCGGTGTTGCGACCGTACGAGGTCTCCACACCGATGATCGCCACGATGTATTCGGCCGGCACGCCGTACTGCTTGGCGGTGCGCTCGAGCAGCTCGCGGTGTTCGCGATAAAAGGCGACGCCGTCGTTGATGCGCTTATCGGTGATGAAGATCGGCCGGTAGTCCTTCCAGGGCTTGCCTTCGGCAGGGCGGCTGATCGCATCGAGGATGCTTTGCTGCTTCTGCGCGCGATCCAGCAGCGCGTTCAGCGCCTTGGGATTCTTGCCGGTGTCCTTGGCCACTTCGCTCACCAGCTGCGCCTGACCCGGGTGGATTTGGGCGCGAACCGGCATGCATACAGCGACGAGTAACAAGCCCAGCGAGGCGACGAGGCGACGAGTCGGGAGCGACGCGGGAATCGAGGGCATGAAGGACTTCGCTGTCGTGAACGGCTTCACGCAAAGCCTAGCACGCGAAGAGGGTTAAACCAGGCATTTCCACGCAGTTGTATGGGCGTGATCGTGTGGGAGCTAATCGTGCATCTTGCGATTGGCGAAGATCGACATCACCACGCCGAAGCCGGTCAGCAACGATACCGCCGAGGTGCCGCCATAACTCACCAGCGGCATCGGTACGCCCACCACCGGCAACATGCCGGCGACCATGCCGCCGTTGACGAACACGTAGACGAAGAAACTCATGCCGATGGCGCCGGCTAGCAGGCGCGAATAGGTGTCGCGCGCTTCCATCGCAATCCACAGGCAGCGGCCGATGATGAAGGCATACAACAGCATCAGGCCGATCACGCCGACCAGGCCGAACTCCTCGGAGAACACCGCGAAGATGAAGTCGGTGGTGTGTTCGGGCAGGAAGTCCAGGCGCGACTGCGTACTGTGCTGCCAGCCCTTGCCGAACATGCCACCCGAGCCCACCGCGATCTGCGACTGGATGATGTGCCAGCCATTGCCCAGCGGGTCCGATTCCGGATCCAGCAAGGTGCGCACGCGGTTGCGCTGGTACTCATGCAGGAAATGCCAGGCCACCGGGACCATGCCGCCCACCGCAGCGAGCAGGCTACCGATCTTCCACCACGCCATGCCGGAGAGGAACAGCGCGAACGCACCGGCCGCCGACACCAGCAAGGCCGTGCCCAGGTCAGGCTGTTCCGCGATCAGGCCGGCGGGAATGGCAATCAGGATGCCGACCACGATGATGTCTTTCCAGCGCGGTGGCAGCTGCCGGGAATGCAGATACCAGGCCACCATCATCGGCATGGTGAGCTTGAGCAGCTCGGACGGCTGGAACGACATCACGCCCAGGTCCAGCCAACGCTTGGAACCGCTGCGCACCTGACCCAAGGCCGCCACCACCAGCAGCAAGGCGACGCTGGCCGCGTAGAGCCATGGCGTCCAGCTGCGCAGGGTGGACGGCGGAATGCGCGAGATCAGCAGCACGAGCAGGCCGCCCATCGCGAAGCGCGCGGCCTGACCGGTGATCATGCCCAGGCTGCCGCCGCTGGCGCTGTACAAGGTCATCAGACCGACGATGGCGAGCACGAACAAGCCAAAAGCCAGCGGCAGGTCGATGCGCGGCCGCGTCATCATGCGGCGCAGGACGCGCACCAGGCGCGCCTGGAGTTCGTCGATCATCGGTTGCCTCCGTCTTCCGGCGA
>DASXND010000384.1:0-2663 GCA_036495265.1 Dyella sp. | reverse complement strand
TCGTCGCTGCTGGAACTGGTGAGTCTCACCGGCGCACTGGCCAATGGCGAAGCCGCCGTGGGTCCGGTCAAGGTGACCAGCCAGGACGAGGCGGATCGTCTGCTCAGCGAGTTTGGATTCTGAGCATGACTCCCGAGCTGGACACCGAGCTGCGCGACACCTTCCTGGTGGAAGCCGGGGAGCTGGTGCAGCGCCTGGGCGAACAGCTGATAGGGCTGGAAGCCGCGCCGCGCGATGCCGAGCTGTTAAATGCGGTGTTCCGCGCGTTCCACACGGTGAAGGGGGGCGCAGGTTTCCTCGCCCTCGAGCCGATGGTGCAGCTGTGCCATCACGCCGAGGATCTGCTCAACGTGGCGCGCGGCGGTCGGCTGTTGATCGACGCCGAACGCATGGACGCACTGCTGGAAGCGCTCGATCTGCTGAACGACATGCTGGCGGCGTTGGCCGGTGGCACTGCGTCGGCCATGCCGCCGCCGAGCTTGCTGATGCGTCTGACGCCGGCCCGTGCGGTTGCGCAGGCACCGGCGCCCAGGCCGGCTGCTGCGCGAATGGCAGCTCCGCCTGGCGATGGCACCATCGACGATTCGGAATTCGAAGCCTTGCTGGACAGCCTCTACGGCTCGGGCGGTGCGCCCGGGCTCGACGAAGCGCCCGAGCCGACGACGAATGGCAGCATCAGCGACGACGAATTCGAGGCGTTGCTGGACAATCTGCACGGCAAGGGCGGCGCGCCGAGCGCGGCGCCCGCGGCTTTCCCAGCGCCCTCTAGCGCGATGGCCTCGGGCGCGATCTCGGACGATGAGTTCGAGGCGCTGCTGGACAACCTGCATGGCAAGGGTTCCGCACCCGGCGCCGTCGCGGCAAGCCCGGCAGCGGCCGCCATTGTTGCTGCGGCGGCGAGCGCGGCACCCGCTGCGCGCAGCCCCGCACCGGCTGCCGAAACGACGGTGCGCGTGGACACCGCACGCCTCGATGCACTGGTGCACCGGGCCGGCGAGCTGGTGCTCGTGCGCAACCGCTTGCTTAGCCTTGCCGCACGTAACGGCGATGAAACGCTCGCACTTGCGGCCAGCGAACTCGACCGCGTTGCCGATGCCTTGCAGAACGCCGTGCTCGGCATGCGCATGCAGCCGGTGGGACGCCTGTTCCAGCGCTTTCCGCGCATCGTGCGCGATCTTGCGCGCCAGCTCGGCAAGGAAGTCGAACTCATACAGGAAGGCGAGAGCACCGATCTCGATCGCAGCCTGGTCGAATCGCTGGCCGATCCGCTTGTCCACCTTATTCGCAACGCGCTCGACCACGGGCTTGAAATGCCCGAGGAGCGCGAGCGCGCGGGCAAACCTCGCAAGGGACACGTCACGCTTTCGGCGAGCCAGCGCGGTGAGCGCATCGTCATCTCGGTGGCCGACGACGGCCGCGGCATGAATCCCGAGATCCTGCGCCGCAAGGCGGTGGAGAAGGGCGTGATCGACGAGGCCCAGGCCGCGCGCCTCAGCGAGAACGAATGCTATGAACTGATCTTCCGCCCCGGCTTCAGTACCGCCGCCACGGTGTCCGACATTTCCGGCCGTGGCGTCGGCATGGACGTGGTGAAGACGCGCGTGGCCGAACTCGGCGGCACGCTGAAAGTGCGCTCGCAACTGGGTCGCGGCAGTACGCTGGAACTGGCCGTGCCGCTGACTTTGGCGATCCAGCGCGTGCTGATGGTGCGCGTTGGCGGACGGCTGTTGGCGTTGCCGCTTAGCAATATCGAAGAAGTATTCGAATTGTCGCCAGGACAGGATCAGCGACTCGACGGTCGCATCGTCGCTGCGCATCGCGGTCGCGCCCTCGCGCTGGCGGATCTCGCCGGCTGGGTCGGCGTCGAAGGTCCTTCCGGCCGGCACGTGGTCGTGCTGCATATCGGCCATCTGCGCCTTGGTTGCCTGGTGCACGAAGTGCTCGGGCGTGAAGACGTCATGGTGAAACCGCTCGGCCCCCTGTTTGCAGGCGTGCCCGCCGTGGCCGGTGCCACGGTGACGGGTGACGGCCGCCTCGCCCTGGTCATGGATCTCGCCGGCCTCGCCAGTGGCGATGGCCAACTCCTTCCCTCCCTGCAAGTGATCGCCTGACATGGACCTGGTAAGTCTCATCGGAACCATCCTGGCCTTCGTGGTCATTATCGTCGGCACCATCCTCAAGGGCTCCAACGTTGGAGCGCTGTGGAACCCGGCCGCGTTCGTCATCGTGTTCCTCGGCACCATCGCCGCATTGCTGGTGCAGAACCAGGGCAAGGCGCTGAAGCAGGCGATGAAGATGTTTTCGATGGTGTACAAGCCGCCGAAACATCAGCCGTCCGATCTGATCAGCCGCATCGTGGGCTGGAGCGAGATCTCGCGTCGCCAGGGCCTGCTCGGCCTGGAACCGCAGATCGAATCGGAGGACGACACCTTCATACGCAAGGGCTTGCAGCTGCTGGTCGATGGCAGTGAGCCGGATGCCATTCGCGGCGTGCTGGAGGTGGAAGTGGATGCGCGCGAGCACGCCGACCTGGCGGCCGCCAAGGTCTACGAGAACGCCGGCATCTACTCGCCGACCATGGGCATCATCGGCGCGGTGATGGGCCTGATGGCGGTGATGCAGAACCTCGCCGACCCGAGCAAGCTCGGCCACGGCATTGCCGC
>DASXND010000383.1:0-7348 GCA_036495265.1 Dyella sp. | reverse complement strand
TTCACCCGTACGCCCGATGGCCATATCAGCGAGTACTCCGCTCCCGCGGCTTCGACGGCGGCGGGGGAAGGTACGACTTCCTTTGCGATGAACGATTTCGGGGCGGAGACGGGGGATGCCTACGACTCGAACAATGTGATGCATGGGTTCGAGAAAGTCGCCGGACGTTTTCGTGCATTCAACGCACCGGATGCGGGCATGGGGAGCGGGCAGGGTACGCGCGCCTCTGCGAACAATATCGAGGGCGCCGTTACCGGATGGTACGTCGACGCGAGCTACTACAACCACGGCTTTGTCTGGATCCCTTAACGATGCCCTAGGGGGTGGATGAGTCACCTTGCCGTCGCTTATCCATCTCGTTTGTAAGCTTTTCGTGTTGGACCGGGCCGACCTTGGGGGCCTGGTCCTCGGGGGCGCTTTGCCGTGCTTGGCGCCCGTGCTTCTGGTGCGCAAGTCCACGAACTACGAAGTGCGGGGCGCTGTGTCAGGCCTGTGATCTGACAGGGTCGACAGATCTATTCGCGACCCGTGGCGGACCTCCGATATTTCTGAGAAAGTCGCGCATCGAGGCCCGCAGGCACGCTTTCGCCCATGACGCAAAATATCTACGACAACCAGGATTTCTTCGACGGCTATAGCCGTCTTAACCGCTCAGTCGAGGGCCTGGACGGCGCGCCGGAATGGCCGGCGCTAAGGGAACTGCTGCCGAGCCTGCGAGATGCAAACGTGGTGGATCTCGGCTGTGGTTACGGCTGGTTTTGTCGTTGGGCGCGAGAGCAAGGGGCGAAGCACGTGCTTGGCCTGGATGTGTCGGAAAAGATGCTCGAGCAGGCACGGGCGCTGACCACGGACGAGGCCATCACCTACGAGCAAGCCGACCTGGAGTTGCTGGACCTCCCCCAGGCCAGTTGTGAGCTGGCCTACAGCTCACTGGCCTTCCATTACGTCGAGGACCTGGCCTGGTTGTGGAAGAACGTTCATCGCGCCCTGGTGCCGGGAGGCCGGATGGTCTTCTCCATCGAGCATCCAATCTATATGGCGTCCACGCATCCGGGATGGATCGAAGGCGCTTTGGGTCGCAAGGTCTGGCCCGTCGACAGCTATCAGGCCGAAGGTCGGCGAGTCACCGACTGGCTTGGCAAGGCGGTCGTCAAGCAGCACCGCAGGATCGATTCACTGCTCAATCTGCTCATCAAGACCGGGTTTTCCATTGCCCATGTCGAGGAGTGGGGGCCGACCGAAGCGCAAGTCACGTTGCGTCCCGAGCTCGTTGAGGAAAAGGAGCGCCCGATGCTGTTGCTGGTGGCGGCGGATCGATAGCGACGCCCCATCAGGAGGAAGGCTTCAATCGTGCTCGACTGTTCGGCGTGCCCATGGCATCGCCGCCATCGGCCGAGGCTAGCCTTCGCCAGTCGATGCCGACAGGTAGGCCACTTTGCGGTGCTTCGGTAGCTGCTTGATCTCCCACTCGGCGCGCGACGCCGCGGCCCGGTCCCCATAAGGCTTCGCACCGAGCAGTCGTAGTGGCGGATGCGCGCGGGTGTAGCGCGCGCCACGCCCGGCTGCATGCGCCTCGTAACGGGCGACGAGGTTGTTGGTGATGCCTGCGTAGAACGAGCCGTCCCGGCATTCGATCAGGTAGAGGCACCATTGGCGCTGCTCTAGCGGCGCGTCTTTCTTCGTCGTCAGCATGCCCGGCTCGCTACGGGCGCGAAAGCGAGGGGCTGTCGGCCAAGCTCCTGGAGGTCAGGAATATCCTGGCGACCACGGCCACGATCCAGCCGAACACCAGCATGGCGGCGAGGTTGGCGATAAAACTGTACGTGGTGAAATGCGGCGTGACATGCAGCGCCGAGAACGGCACCACCACATAGTTCATGACGAAGAAGATCACCACGCCGTAGGCGATGCCCCAGGTGGGCCAGTTGCGCGTCCGGCCGATGCGGCGGCGCGTGGCGAGCACGAAGATGGCGGCGATGATGAACGACATGCCCCACTGCAGCAGCAGCCCAAGTATGGCAACGGGAGGACCACCCGCCAGTGCGCTTTTGCCGAGCACGCCGCCTGCGATGTATTTGAGGATCACCAGCGGGTTGTAGCCACTGATCACCGAAGCGGCACCGATATCCAACGTGCCGGCAATGAAGCCGCCCCAGAGTGCGGCGGCGAGAACGGGGTGGCGCGTACGGGTCATGGGAGTCTCCAAGGGCCTGCGTCCAGGGTCGTTACTCTAATGAGCCGTCATGTCGTTGGCGATAGGCCTTCCTTCAGGGGCCATCATGGCTTCACCGACGCGTTCGCGGCCAGGTTGCGCGAGGGCGCTTACAAGCTGGCGTTGGCGCGGAGTCCCTGGGCTGCCATCCAGGGCAGGGCGACCATCGCGGAGGCATGGTGAATGATGTTGCCGAGTTTGTCGGCGGCGTTGCTCTCGATAGCCTTGACGCCCAAGGCCATCAGGTCGAAGTCGACCATGCCGGCCGGATTGATGCCTCGATACCAATGATGGGTATCCGCCTGCGCAGCCTCTAAGCGCTTGGCGCGATCTTCAAGCAGCGCTACCAATACGTCCTGCGCGGGTCCGTCGAATTCTCCCTGGGCGGCGGCATCCCATACGAGCAGATAGTCCGCTACCCGCAGGTCGCCGATGGAGGCGGTTGCCGCGAGGTCATCGAGGCTGCGTCGGGCGTAGTGCCGTACGAACGTCACGAGCTCGTGCGCCTGCGGATCATCCGGCAACTCAGGCAGGGACTGATAGAGATCGAGTAGTTGGCGGGGCGACCAGGAGGCCGCAGCGAGGTAGGCGCGCCCCTGGGCGCGAGGCGATGGGGTGGTGGTGTTCGTGAAGCGCCAATCGAACAGGCGCGCGATCTGTCGGAGATCGGCCTCGTACCGCGACACCCAGGCGGGACCTTCGGAAAGATGAAGCAGAAGGTATCCGGCAAACAGTCCGATCCCGGCCCAGGCGTCGCCAGCGGCGCGCAACAGGACGGTCGCCTGCTCGTACTGTTCGAGCGTCAGGGCGAGCGATGCCGCATCGCGCAACAGGGTGCCCCGGCAACCTTGCCTGACGGAATCGGCAACATAGCCGTTATGGCTTTGCGCCTCGGCGCGCGCTTCCAGGAAGGCGATGCGGCGCTTGGTATCCATCGGCGGATCTTGCAGGACTTCCATCAGAAGTACTCCCGCATATGGGTCATGGCCGAGGGAGGTGCGTACTGGGGGTTCTCATAGACATCGATGGGAGCGGTGGTGTCGCTCGATGGGTCCCACCATTCGATGCGCTCGATCTGGTTCGCCGGTATATGGATCTTGGCGGTGATTTCGCCTTCCAGCTGATAGCGGGACCAGCGATGGTGGAGGTTGAGATCCCGTACGGATTCGGCGACGGCGGATAAATTCACCGCGGGATTCAGCCCGACGATGACCCAACCGTAGAACAACGTGCCAGGGTGTCCAAAAGCGTGGGTGGCAAAGTCGAGTGCGGTGTCTTTGGCCGAATACATGAAGTTCGCGCCGAGCAAAGCATCGCGTTCGATGCAGCCCGAGGCCAGCGAGATGAAAGGGCTACGGTGGCCGAAGTTGTCGTAGTCATGAAGGTGACGATCAAGCTTGTGATCGGTCAGCTCGGGAACGACATCGGACGGCTGGAACACACCATTCTTGACACTACGCAGCCAGTTCGACTGGATGCCGGTATCGCCATCGAGCCATTGCCGTGCTTCTGCCCAACTCAGTCCCCGGGTGTCCTCCCCCGAAATACCCTTGATGAACTTCTGGATGTACATGCGTCAGCTCCTCAATCGGGCCAGCACGTCCGAAGTGAACACGGAAGCTATTCCCAAGGCCGTGATTTCCACGTTGAGCCGGGGCGAGGCGGCGCGGCAGTTGAGACGGCCAATTTACTTTCCCGTGTTGCGCCGACACCATGCCATCCATGTTGCTTTCAGATACCGGGAACGGACCCTGCGAAACGCTCGTCGCAGAACTGCGCGACTACCCCGAATGGCACCGGGGTAGGGCGCGTTACGGCGTATGGTTAGCGCCGGTGTTCGACCAGGCATTGCATGACTATATTCGTGCGCTGCGGCAGCGGTTGTCCGACCTGTTATACCCCAGCCCGCAACGACAGCTGCACCTGACCCTGTTTGTCTGTGGCTTCGAACAGCCGACGAGCGTGATGGATGATGATTTCACGCCAGCGCAGCTGCGCCGTCAGATCGAGCTATTGGGGCGAGCGCGTGGCGGACCCTGCGCGTTGCCCTTGGGGCCGGTGGACAGCTTCGCGAGTGCGGTTTTCATTCCCGTCGGCGATCCCGAGGGGCGACTATCGCGATGGCGCCATGCGCTGGAACACGCCGGCTGCGAGATACGGCAAGCCGCCTACGTTCCCCATATCACCCTGGGCCTGTACCGGCGCAAGGTAGCAGCGAACGACTTGCGGGCGCGCCTGAGTGAGATCGACTTACCGCCCGTGTCGCTCACGGTGACCGAGCTTCACTACGCCACCTACTGCGCACGAACTCACTTCGGTCCGCTGGAGAGCCACCATCGTATGGCGCTCCATTCGGTGACTGGATGTGGCAACCACCTAGACCCTCTTGCAGTGGAATAGCCCCGCTTGGCCCATCAAAGCGATGCGCTGCGAAAGGTGTTTCCTGACGCATCGGCGTTGCGTCGATAACGATTTCTGTCGATCCCCTGGTCGCGCCGGTGCCCTGTCGAGGCCATCGGGCTTTCAGGTAAGCATGGTGTGCGCATGAAATGGCAGGTGCGTGGCGCCGGTGCTCTCCACGGCCGGTTCCGCTACGGAAAGGCGTTCCTTGTTGCCATCGATGACCACCAGGATACGCCCTGCGGCGATCTCGGCCTTGAACTTGCGATGGATGACATCCGGTACTTCGGAGCCGACCAGGGCGCCCGTCCAGCAACCCATGGCCGCGGCGGCAACGGCAATCGCTCCGGCACCTGCGAGCGTGACACCCAGTGGCGGAATCGCCACGGCAACCAGGCCAAGTACCACGCCGGTACCGCCACCGCAGGCGACGCCGCGCAGGGCCGCGGGGTAGAAGTCGGTGCGGCCGGTCATCAGATGATCGGGGATATCGTCATGCTCAATATCGTCGCGGGCGATCAGCGAGATGTCGTTGTCGGGAATCCCTGCACGCAAGGCGGCTTCCATGGCCGCGCGCGCCGCGGCGAGGTCGGGCGTGCTGAATACGCAACGGGATTTCATAACAACCTCCAGCCATGTCGGGGCAAGGCACCCGCATGCCGGAGGCGCAGACCAGCTGACGCGGCGGTTGGCATCGGGTCGAAGAGGCTATGGGCATTCTTGCGCGATAGTGGGAACGGTGCGTGATGACATTGTTATCACGCAACAGGGTAGGCCACGCGCCAGATTGGCGACTCCCGTGAGGTGCCGGTGAAGCGCGCACCCCACGGGACATTCCTCGGACAAGCCGGTGAGATCAGCGGGCTGACATGAAGTCGATCCTATCCAGTCCCTGGTTCTTGGCATCGGCGATCACACGGGCCACGGTCTGGTACGACACACCATCCGCCGGGTCGACCAGGAGATTCGGCGGCATCTTCTGGTGGGCGGCCATACCCATTTGCGCGTTCAGCGTGACCCGGTCGACCGGTGCGTCGTTCCAGTACATCGAGCCGTCCGCATGGATGGACAGCCGGACCATGTCGGGTGGCGTCGGCTTGTCCGCCCTATTGGGCTGCGGCAGATCCAGCCTCAGTTTATGCGTGACGATGGGCGAGGTGATCATGAAGATCACCAGCAGCACCAGCAGTACATCGACCAGCGGGGTGACGTTGATCTGGGCGATGGGGATACTCGATACACGTGCAGAGAAAGCCATGGTTCTTCCTCCTGACGGCGTGGTACGGCTCGATGTGGGATGCCGGGCGTGGGGACGCCGCGGCGACCTCAGCTTACGCCGCGGTCGCTGCGATTCGCCATAGGTCGCCGGCCCAAGGCAGTCCGACCGGGACCTTGCAGGACGCCGACGCGTCCCACGCCATTCGAGCACGAGCGGTTTGCGGTATGTTGTCGTGCTTTCCTTTTCGATGTTTCGCGCATGGGCCCTCGCCGTTCCTCGCCTCCCGAAATACAGCCTGATCTGCTGGGAGGCGGGTCGGCTGCGCCCGCGGCGATCCACCGACTGTTCTTTGCCTTGCTGCCGGGCGAGGCGGTAAGCGGGCGCATCGAGCGTGCTGCCCACGACGTGGCGGCGACCCAACATCTGCGGGCGCGGCTTATCCGTCCCTCGCGCTATCACGCCACCCTGCATTTTCTTGGCGACCACCCCGTGCTGCGCAGCGACATCGTCGGTGCGGCGATCACCGCGGCCGGCAAGGTGCACAGCACGCCGTTCGAGCTGGTGCTGGACCATGCGGCAGGATTCCACGGTCGCGAGCCTCCGTGCGTGCTGCGCTGCTCCAGCGTGCCGTCGACGCTGCAAACGCTATGGCAGGACCTGCGCCAGTCCTTGATGCTGGCCGGGCTGGGGGCGCAACTGTCGCGGAATTTCACCCCGCACGTCACGTTTGCCTATAGCCGCGGTGCGGTGCCGCAGGCGGCCCCGATCGACCCCATCGCGTGGCGCGTGGAAGGCTTTGCCCTACTGCACAGCGTGGTCGGGGGAGGGGAGTACCGTACGCTGGATGCATGGCGGTTTTCAGCGCTGTAGCGATGGGCTGAAGACTGGCCGGGACGGTGTGAGCTATCTTTGAAACCGGTGGTGCATCCCGGTGCAGGAACACGACATACTCACGGCTCCTTCCGACGCTGGCGAGATGCTCCATGTTCAAACCGTTGTTCGCTGCACTGCTGACCCTCCCGGTCGCCATCGCCGCCCAGGCAGCCACACTGGACCCGAACCAGGCTCTGGCGCGCGATATCTTCAGCCACCTCATCGCGTTCAAGACCGAAATCGGGCAAGGGCAGGTGCCGGTGATGGTCAAGTACCTTGCCGACCAGTTCCGTGCAGCAGGCTTTCCGGAGTCGGATATCCACATCATTCCGCATGGCGAGACGGCGGCGATGGTGGTGCGCTATCGCGGCAACGGCACCGGCGGCAAGCCCATCGCCTTGATGGCGCATATGGATGTGGTGACGGCCAAGCCGGAAGACTGGCAGCGCGACCCGTTCAAGCTGACCGAGGAGAACGGCTACTTCTTCGGCCGCGGCACCGAGGACATCAAGAGCGGCGTCACGGTGTTGGCGGCAAATTTCATCCGCCTCAAGAAAGAAGGGTTCGTGCCGACGCGCGACCTGATCATCGTCTACACCGGCGATGAGGAAACCACGCAGGACACCATGCAGGACCTGGTCGAG
>DASXND010000382.1:0-4071 GCA_036495265.1 Dyella sp. | reverse complement strand
CGGTTTCGTCCTGTCCGTAGCGCGTGCCGAGCTGGATGGCATGCAGGTTCCGTGGCATGGGCGCGTGCGCGTGAACTGGTACAACAACGCGCCGCCCATCGCGCCTTGTAGCCGTTGGCAGCTGACCTTGCGTTTGAAGCGGCCGCGTGGCCTGATCAATCCCGGCGGTAGCGACAGCGAGCGCACCGCGCTGGAACGCGGCATCGTGGCCACGGGCTATGTGCGCGACGACCCGTCCAATGTGCCGCTCGATCCGGCCGGTTTTTGTATTGACAGGGTGCGCGATTCGATCAGTCGCGGCATCGCGGCACGAGTGGCCGATACGCACGATGCCTCGCTGCTGCAGGTCTTCGCGGTGGGCGATACCCGCGGCCTCAGCCAGAAAGATTGGGAGGTGGCTCGGGCCAACGGCATCCCGCACCTCATTTCGATCTCCGGATTCCATGTGGGCGTGGCGGCGCTATTCGGTATCTGGCTGGCGCGCCTGCTCTACTGGGTGTTTCCTGCCTTGGCCTTGCGCGTGCCGCGACCTCCGTACCAAGCGGCATTGGCGTTGTTTGCTGCGGGTATCTACAGCGCGCTGGCCGGCTTTGGTCTGCCGACTGTGCGAACCATGTTGATGATCGGTGTGGTGGCGCTGGCCCGTTGCTTGCGTCGCCAACCGACCGGACCGCAATCGCTGGCCATGGCCATTGTTGTCGTCCTGCTCTTCGATCCGTTGAGCGTGTTGGCCGCGGGGTTCTGGCTGTCCTTTGTCGGCGTGGCGTTTCTGATGCTCTGCCTGACGACGCGCGGTCGCGGCCTGCGCGGCTTCCTGCACGAGTTGTCGGCGGGACAGCTGGTCATGACGCTAGCGCTGCTGCCGCTCACCATGTGGTTCTTCGGCGAGGCATCGCTGGTCGGCGCCTTGTCCAATCTGATCGCAGTGCCGTTCGTCAGTTTCGTGATCGTGCCTTGCACCTTGCTCGGCATGCTGTTGCTTGGCCTGTGCCCGCCGCTCGCCGCGCCCGTGCTGTGGCTCGCCGGTTTGCTGACGCACCTGCAGTGGTGGTTGCTTGAAAGGATGGCGACCTGGCCCGGCGCCCACTGGTATCTGCCGGACGTGCGCCTGGGGGCGCTGCTGTTGGCGACGCTCGGGGCGCTGTGGCTGTTCACACCGCGTGGCGTGCCGATGCGTTGGCTGGGCGCGCTGTTGTTGCTGCCTTTGCTGCTGCCGCCGCGTTCGCCGCTAGGCGAGGGGGCGTTCCAGCTATGGGTGCTGGACGTGGGGCAGGGACTGGCGGTGTTGTTGCGCACCCAGAACCATGCCCTGGTGTATGACGCCGGGGCGCGCTATCCCTCGGATCTCGATCTCGGTGAGGCGGTCGTGCTGCGGTCGATGCGGGGCATCGGCATGCGCCGCCTGGATGTGCTGGTGGCCAGCCATGCCGACAATGATCACGCGGGAGGGGTGCCGGCGGTGGCCAGGGCGTTTCCCGACGCGCAGCGTTATTCGGGCGAACCCGAACGACTGCCCTTGCCCATGGCCGCTTGTGAGGTCGGCCTATCCTGGGTCTGGGACAGTGTGACCGTGCGAGTACTGCCGTCAGGGGCAGCGTCGGCGTCGAGTAACGATCGTTCCTGTGTCTTGCTGGTCGAAGGCCGGGGTGGCCGGGCCTTGCTTGCCGGTGATATCTCCGCGCGCGTGGAGCCCACCGTGGCCAGCGCTGTAGCGCCCGGTCTCCCGCTGGTGCTGTCAGTGCCGCACCATGGCAGCCGCAGTTCGTCCAGCACGCCCTTCATCACGGCAATCCAGCCAACGCTGGCGCTGATTTCGTCCGGCTGGCGCAACCGTTTCGGTCACCCGCATCCGTTGGTGATTCGGCGCTACGACGACGCTGGCGTGCCCTGGCTGAACACTGCGCGCTCCGGCGCCATCCAGGTCGATTTTCCGGCCGATGCACCCCCACGGGTGATCTCCCAAGAGCGCCAGCAGCAGTCTCGCTACTGGCGCGAATAGGCCCCTGGGGGCGGGCGGCGGGTCAAGATGAATGACCGGCCCGGTGCCCGGTTTCCAGTCAATGCACAACTGCCACCGGTGCCGCGGAACCGCTGGACGGGGCTGTTATGATGCGCCCTTCCTACCGATCGAGTGGCGCGGAGTCGTTGTGCTGGAAATCCTGATGGCTGGTGGCTGGGCGATGTTGCCCATCCTGATTTGTTCTGCGGTCGCCCTGGCGATCGTGCTGGAGCGTTGCTGGACGCTGCGTCGTCGCTCGGTACTGCCGCCCGGTTTGGGCGAAGAAGTACGCAACTGGGCGCGCTCGGGCCAACTGGACCCGAGTCACCTGACGGCGCTGGCCAACGGTTCGCCGCTGGGCGAGCTGCTCGCCTCGGCGCTGGCCGTGCGCAATCGTCCGCGCGAACTGATCAAGGAGCGCATCGAGGATACCGGCCGCCATGTCGTGCACCGCATGGAGCGCTACCTCAACACGCTCGGCACCATCGCCTTGATCGGTCCGTTGCTCGGCCTGCTGGGTACCGTGATCGGCCTGATCCGCATGTTTATGGACGTCATGAAGGGTGGCGTAGGCGATCCGATGAAGATGGCAGGCGGTATCGGCGAGGCGCTGATCTGCACGGCCACCGGTCTTATCGTGGCCATTCCCGCTTACGTGCTGCACCGGTATTTCCGCTCCAAGGTGGGCGGCTACTGCGTGGAGATGGAGCGCCAGGCCACCGAGCTGCTCGACGAGCTGACCATCACCCAGCAGCCGGCGCCGCGTTCGCGTGCCGCAGCGCGTGCCACGACCGAGTCGAGCGCGAGCTGACGCATGCGTATTGGCAATGACCGTCGGCAAGACGATATCGAGATCAACGTGATCTCGTTGATCGACGTGCTGCTAACCCTGTTGATGTTTTTCGTGCTCACCACCACCTTCATCCAGCACTCGCGGATGCAGGTGACCTTGCCCAAGGCCAGTGCCGAGGAGCGCGATATGCAGGCTCCCGCGCTCACCGTCGTGGTGGACCGCGATGGCCATTTCTATGTGGGCAGCGATGAAGTGCTGGGCGAGGGCGTCGAGCCGCTCAAGCAGGCCATCGCCAATGTGGCCGGGGATGATCGCGAGCGCCAGGTGACCATCCGCGCCGATGCCATGACGCCGCATCAGAACGTGGTAATGGCCATGGATGCGCTGGGCCAGTTGGGCTTCTCCAAGCTATCGATCGCCACGACGCCGACGCAGGCGGACAAGGGCCAATGAGCGGCGAGAAAGTAGCGATCTGGGACGCGCACACGCGCCAGATCTACAAGCGCCTGCTGGGTTACACCAAACGCTTCTGGGTGGTGGGCGTCATCGCCGTGACCGGCATGCTGATCGATGGCGGCGGCCTGGCCGTTTTCACCAAGCTGCTTGTCCCGATGATCGACAAGCTGTTTGTGGAGAAGGATGCGTACCTGATCTTCTGGATGCCGATCTGGATCATCCTGATCTTCTTCGTACGTGGCCTTGGAACCTTTGCCAGCAGCTACGGCATCTCCTATATGGGTCGCAATATCGTGCAGTCGATCCAGCGCGATGTATTTGCTGCCTACCTGCGTTTGCCTGCCGCGTTCTTCGGCGAAGAGCATTCCGGGCATCAGGTGTCGCGCATCACCTACACCAGCGAGCAGGTGGCTTCGGCAACGACTGATGCCGTGAAAGTCATGGTGACGGAAGGCGTCACCGTCATCGGCATGTTCTACGTCATGATTAGTACCAGTCCTTACCTGACCCTGGTGGTGCTGATCATGGTGCCGCTGATCTCGCTGATCGCGACCGTGGTGAGCCGTCGCTATCGCTCCATCAGTCGGCGTATCCAGAGCACGATGGGTTCAATAACGGGTACGGTGGAAGAGTCGGTCGCGGCGAATCGCGAAATACGCATCTATGCGGGCCAGCAGCATGCCTCCTCGCGCTTCGATGAAGTAACCAATTACACGCGACGCCTCAACCTGAAAGTCGCAGCGACCAATGCCACGTCGAGTTCAGCCATCCAGACGGTGGCGGCGGTGGCGCTTGCGGTCATGGTGTTCCTGGCGACCCGGCC
>DASXND010000381.1:0-18575 GCA_036495265.1 Dyella sp. | reverse complement strand
TCACCCGATAATCTCGGCGAGCAACGCTTCTGCCTGTTCGTGCGTATGCGCGCGCAGGATACGTGGCGCGTTCGCACGCAGGTTGGCGTGATCCAGCGTAGCCAGGCGATCGCGCACATGCAGCAGTTGGCTCGGATGCATGCTGAACTCGCATAGGCCAAGCGCCAGCAGCAGGGCTGTGAAGTTGACGTCGCCGCCGATTTCACCGCACAGGCTCACCGGCTTCTTGGCGCGACGTCCGGCGCTGATCACGTAGGACAACAGGCGCAGCAGCGCGGGCTGCAGCGGGTTGTAGATATTGTCCAGCGCATCGTTGCCACGATCGGCGGCCAGCACGTACTGGGCGAGGTCGTTGGTGCCGATGGCAAGGAAGTCCGAATACTCCAGCAGTGCGCGTACATTGATCGCCGCGGCGGGCACTTCGACCATCGCACCCAGCGCAAGCTTCTCCGGCAGGTCCACGTTCTCGCGCTTGAGTTCCTGGCGCGCCAGCTTGAACAGGGTGCGCACCGCGATGAGTTCATCGGGCTGCGTCACCATCGGCACCAGCACGCGCACCGGACCGTAGCAGGCCGCACGCAGGATGGCGCGAATCTGCGTGGTGAACACGGCCGGGTAGCGCAGGGACAGGCGTACACCGCGCACACCGAGGGCAGGATTGTCTTCGCCGCGCAGGACCAGGCCGGCGGCATCGGCCTTGTCGGCGCCAAGGTCCAGTGTGCGAATGGTGACCGGCAGGCCACCCATGCCCAGGACCAGGTCGCGGTAGGCGATGAACTGTTCGTCCTCGGTGGGCAGGCCTTTCTGTCGAAGGAACAGGAATTCGGTGCGATACAGGCCTACGCCGTCGGCGCCGCGCGCACGCGCCATGGCGATATCGGCCGGCATCTCGGCATTGGCCAGCAGGCGTACGTCGACACCATCACGCGTGCGCGTGGGGGCATTGGCGAGGGTGGCCAGGCGGCGGCCTTCCTGTATGGCCTCACGTTGCCAGGAACGATAGCGGGCAAGGTCCTGCGCGGTGGGATGCACCACGGCTTCGCCGCGCTCGGAGTCGAGCAGGATCAGGTCGTCATCGTGGATGCTCGACAAGGCATCCCGCACACCCACGAGCATGGGCAGGTCCAGGCTGCGCGCGAGGATGGCGCTGTGCGAGTACGCGCTGCCCGAACTGGCTACCACGCCGAGCAGGCCGCTGCCGGCAAGGTGCGCCATGTCGGCCGGCGCGATGGTGTCGGCAATCAGGATTTCGCCCACGCGCGCGGCCAGCTTGCGTTCTTCACGGCTGGTCTGGCGCTGCAAGGCGGAAATGACCCGGCCGATGACCTGGTCGACATCTTCCTTGCGCGAACGCAGGTAGGGGTCGTCCATCGCCTCGAACACGGCGGCGAGGCGATCGCGCTGCTTCTTGAGCGCTGCGCCCGGACGGTAATGGCCGATGCGTACGAGGTCGTCCAGGCCGCGCAGCAGCTCCGGGTCGTCCAGCAGCAGGCTGTGCGCGTCGATGAACTCGTTCACCTCGCGCGCCAAGGCACCATGCAGCTTGCCGCGCAGCTCGTGCAGCTCCTGTCGCGCGGTTTCCAGCGCCCGGTGCAGGCGCTGCAGCTCGACCTCGACCTCGTCCTCGTTCAACGGGCGCGTGTCGACCAGATAGCGGCTTGGCTGGACCAGGCGGGCCCGTCCCAGGGCCATGCCCCGTGCGGCCGTGGTGCCGGTCAGTGTTTGTCTCATGCGTACCCTCCCTGGTGCAGCGACTTGTGCGGTCGGTCAAGCCGGTGGCATCCGGCCACCACGACCTGGGCTTTCGACCCGAAAAGGCAGCACGGCACGACGCATGGGGCCGTGGAAACGGCCTCCTGGCGTCGTGCTCGGGCGATGACTTTCCCCACTCAGGCTCCTTCGTCGAATTTGCGGTCAAACAGGGCGACCACGGCATGGATGGCGGATTCCTCATCCGGCCCATCCGCGCGGACGGTTAGCTGCGTGCCGATGCCGGCTGCGAGCATCATGACGCCCATGATGCTCTGCGCGTTGACTTCGCGCCCCTTGCTGACCAGCCAGACCGTGGATTTGAAGCCCTGCACCAGTTGTACCAGCTTGGCCGAGGCACGGGCATGCAGGCCGAGCTTGTTGGATACCACTATGTCTTGTTCAAGCATGATCGATGAAAATTCCCCCGCGTCCACCGCTGGCGGCGAGCTCCGCCAGTTCGTCTAATGGTTTTTCTGCATAGTTGAGCACGCGCAGCAGCATCGGGAGGTTGAGCCCCGACACACAGCGCAAACGAACCCCCAGCGCACCCAGCGAAAGCCCTATATTGCAAGGCGTGGCGCCGTACAGGTCGGCCAGCACCAGCACACCGTCACCCTCATCGAGAGCCCGGGCATGCTTGGCGGTAAGCGTTCGCATGACATCCGGATCGGCCTGTGCGGGCACTTCCACTGCCTCCACCCGCAAAGGCAGCTTCGGTATCACGTGATGGGCGGCCAGGATCAAAGCCTTGCCGACCGCCTCGTGGGTCATCAGCAGTACGCCGACGCTCATGACGGCGTGCCGTTCCGATCAGTCAATGTAGACAGCATGGCAATCACTCGAGTTCGCGATGGAAGGTGAGCACGCCGTTGCGCTGCGCGCGATAGTGGGCCGCCAGCTTTTCCACCAGGTAGACCGAGCGGTGGCGACCACCGGTGCAACCGATGGAGATGGTGACATAGCTGCGGTCGTCCGCCTCGAAGCGCGGCAGCCAGGCATCCAGCCAGCGCGCCGTATCGGCGAAGTACTCGGCCACCAGCGGTTGTGCCTCCAGGTAGTCGCGTACCTTTGCATCCTTGCCTGAAAGCGGGCGCAGCTTGGGGTCCCAATGCGGATTGGGCAGGCAGCGTGCGTCGAATACGAAATCAGCGTCCAGCGGCAGTCCGCGACGGAACGCGAACGACTGGAACATCAGCGTCAGCCCTTCGGTGGCCTCCGCATAGCCGGTGGCGATCAGCCGGCGCAGCTGGTGCACGTTCATGTCGCTGGAGTCGATGACCTTGTCGGCAATCGCCGAGAGCGAGCGCAGCAAGCGCCGTTCCTCGGCAATGGCATCGGCCAGCGACAGCCCGCGCCCTGACAGCGGGTGGCGGCGGCGCGTTTCGGAATAGCGCTTGATCAGTACGTCGTCACGGCAGTCGAGGAAAATCAGGTGCGCATCGACGCCCTCTGCCGCCAGTTCCGACAACATCTCGGGCATGCGCTTGAGGTCTTCCTCGCGGTTGCGCACGTCCACGCCCACGGCGACGTTGCGGCGCTTGTCGCTCATGCCGCGGCTCACCGCGGCCACCAGCTGTGGCAGCAGGGCGGTGGGCAGATTGTCGACGCAGTAGAACTCGAGGTCTTCCAGCGCGCGCAAGGCCACCGTCTTGCCGCCGCCGGACATGCCGGAGAGCACGATCAAGTGGATCGTGTCGGGCTGGTGGATGGTTTGGCCTGGCGTCATATCGCTCATGAGTTCACCACGGAGGCAGCCGGCGCATCTGGTGCGCCTGGCGATCAATGAAGGTCTGGGCCGGATCGATGCCCTTGCTCTTGAGCATATGGTTGCGCACCGCAGCCTCCACCAGTACGGCCAGGTTGCGGCCGGGCGCCACCGGGATGGTAATCATCGGCACCTTTACTTCAAGAATATCGCGATGGCCGATGTCGCCGGTGAGTCGGGTGAGTCCGTCGGTATCTTCGCCTTCGCGCAGCGGCTTCAGGTGTATCACCAGGCGAATGTATTTGGAGGGTTTGACCGCGGTGTGGCCGAACATCTCGCGCACGTTGAGCACACCCAGTCCGCGCACTTCCAACAGGTCCTGCAGTAATTCGGGGCAGGCGCCGTCGATCACGTCCGGCGCAATCAAGGTGAATTCGGTGGCGTCGTCGGCTACCAGTCGGTGACCGCGGCTGATCAGTTCCAGCGCCAGCTCGCTCTTGCCCGAGCCGGATTCGCCGGTGATCAGGACGCCGATGGAGAACACCTCGAGAAACACGCCGTGCAGCGTGATCTTCGGCGCGAGCATACGCGCCAGGTAGTACTGCATCCAGGTCAACAGCTCATGGCCGCGCTTGGAGCTGATCCACAGTGGCGTGTTGGTTTCCTCCGCCACTTCCCGCAGGTCGGCGGGAATCGCCTGATCCTTCGTCACGATGATGGCGACCGGCTGGTAGGCAGAGATCTTGTTGATCGCTTCCCAGCGCTGGCGCGCATCCAGGCCGTCGAGGAAGTTCAGCTCCTCGGTGCCGATGATCTGGATCTTGTTCGGGTAGATGACGTTGAGGTAGCCGATCAGCGAGGGGCGGCGCGTGGTGGTGGCGCCGTGTTCCAGCACGCGCGATTCGCCGCGCATGCCGGAAACCCAGCGCAGCGCCATGCGCTCGTGAACGCCATCGTAGAGCTGTCGTGCGGTAAGCCGATCCAAGCCAGGTCCTTTGCGCCGCGGGGTAGGGGGCCGTCTAAGCCCAGGCAGCTACATGGACATTGTGCCAGTTCACACAAGTGGGCGCCTTTACGCGCCGTTGCCGCCGATGTGGCGGGCCTTTGGCCCCCTCTCCCCGTTGGGGAGAGGGTTGGGGTGAGGGGCGGGTGCTCGCGACCGCGCGACAACCGAGCCATATCGCTCGCTGTGCAAGCGCCAAGCTGGCGTGATCGCTCGATTGAAGCGTCATCGCAAGCACCCGCCCCCTCATCCCAGCCTTCTCTCCCACAGGGACTACCTTCGGGTCGCCCGGAGGGGAGAAGGAGTCGCCACCAGCGAAGGTTGTCGCAGGGAAAGACTTTGAATGGGATCCAAGGAAGGATCCGGCCCGCCCCAGATCGGGGCGGGCCGGGGCAACAGGTCAGCCGTATTGGCGCTCTTCGCGCACGGCGCGCTGGTGCTTGTCGCAGATCTTTTCACGATGCTTGCGCAGCTGGGTGACCAGCTTGTCGAACAGAACATCGATGGAGACGTACATGTCGGCCTCAAGGGCTTCGGCGTGCAGGCTGGCGCCCGAGACGTTGACCGTGCCTTCGGCGCGCTGCTGCAGCTTGTTCACTGAAAGCACGATGCTGAGGCTGAGGATTTTATCGTCGAGGCGGGTAAGGCGGTCGAGCCGGCTGTTCACGTGATCCCGAAGAGCCTGGGTGACTTCAATCTGCTGACCGCTGAGTTGTACTTGCATGTTGCGCCTCCTCTGATACTTGCCGCTGGTCGCGGCTGGGGTCGATGCGCCGGTCGCGGGACCGTGGCCGACACACCTTCAATCGCACCTTCAATTTCAGGGGTGTTCCAAGGGGTCACCATCTCCTCTTCAAGGCAGGGAATTCACTATGCACTTCTATCGCAAAGCCCGCGTTACGCGGACCTTCACCAGGTAGACATGACAGCTTTTCCTTCAGCAAGACTCTCTCCTCTAATGGGGACGTCTTTTATCCCGGCAAGTTCCCGGGACGCCTTGTCGCAGAGGTATTAAGGCGACGCTGATTAAGTATCGCCTCAACTGGCTCGCTGGCGCTCGCTGGAGCTTGGAATGCGCATGCCTTCGCGGTATTTGGCCACGGTGCGGCGCGCAACCTGAATGCCTTTGCGGTGCAGTTCCTCCGCAATGGCCTGATCGGACAGCGGCTTGCGCGGATCTTCGGCACCGACCAACTTGCGCAGCATGGCCTGGATGGCGGTGGCCGAGGCGCTGCCACCGTCTTCGGTGGAGACGCCGCTGGAGAAGAAGTGCTTCAGTTCGAAAGTACCGCGCGGCGTATGGATGTATTTGCGCGTGGTGACTCGTGAAATGGTCGACTCGTGCATGCCCACTTCCTCGGCGACTTCACGCAGCACCAGGGGGTGCATCGCCTCAGGACCGTAATCGAGGAAGGCGCTTTGCCGACGCACGATGGCCTCGGCCACCTTGATCAGCGTTTCCGCGCGCGACTCCAGGCTCTTGATCAGCCAGCGGGCCTCTTGCAGCTGGCCGCGCATCCAGCTGGCGTCGGTGCCGCGCGCCTGCGCGATCAGGCCGCAATAATGCTGGTTGAGCCCCAGTCGGGGCTGGCAGTCGGGATTGAGGCTGACGCGCCAGCGTCCACCTTCCTTGCGTGCATAGACATCCGGTGCCACGTACTCCACCGGCGTCACATCGAGCGCGGCGCCAGGACGGGGATCGAGGCTGCGGATCAGCACCGCGGCTGCCGCGGTGTCGTCCTCGCTGGCGCGCAGCTTGCGCGCGAGCCGCGCGATGTCGTTGCGGGCAAGCAGCTCCAGCTCGCCGTCGACGATGCGCAAGGCCAGTTCGCGTTGCGGCAGGTCGGCATCGAACTGTTCCAGCTGGACGCGCAGGCAGTCGCGCAAATCCACACTGGCAACGCCGGTGGGGTCGAAGCGCTGCAGCGTACGCCGCACCTGCTCCACTTCCGCCGCGTTGGCCCTCAGGTCCGGCGGCAGGGCGCCGATCAGCGATTCCATGCTCTCGGTGAGGTAGCCATCCGCACTGAGCGCATCGATCAATACCGTGGCGATGGTGCGCTCGCGCACGCTCATATGCGTGAGATTGAGCTGCCACAGCAAATGTTCCTGCAACGTTTCCGCCGCTGCACTCTGCGGCTCGAAACCGTCGTCGTCGGCATTGCCGTTGCTGCGCGTGGCGCTGCCGCTGCCGGAGAAGTCGATCGGATCTTCGCCGCCGCTGTCTCCGTCGCTCCATTCCGGTGCTTCGGCGTCGTCCACCGTGTCCTTGGCGGAGGTGCTGGTGTTGCTGGCCGGCAGCAGATCCACGACCTCACGCTCGTCGCCGTCGACGTCGACGTCTTCCGGGTTGTCCTCGGAAAACTCGAGCAACGGGTTGCCCTCTGCGATTTGCCGCAGCTCGGCCTCCAGCTCTAGCTGCGACAGTTGCAGTAGGCGTATGGCCTGCTGCAGCTGCGGCGTCAGGGTGAGCTGCTGATTGAGTCGAAACTGCAGTCCGGGTTTCATGCCAGCTGGGTCGAATGAACTTCCGGGTCATCCTAACGCCTGTGCCCAGGGTCGGCCATAGGTCAAAGGCGGAATCGTGTACTACCTCTGATTTACCGCTGTCGTTCGAGTGCCGCTCAGGTGTTACAGGCGGAACTCGCGCCCCAGGTACACCTCGCGCACCTTCTCGTCGGCAAGAATATGCGCTGGCGTGCCGCGCGAGAGCACTTCGCCATCGTTGAGGATGTAGGCGCGGTCGCAGATGCCGAGGGTTTCACGCACGTTATGGTCGGTGATGAGTACGCCGATGCCGCGCTCCTTGAGATGGCGCACGATGCGCTGGATTTCGCCCACTGAAATCGGGTCGACGCCAGCGAAGGGCTCATCCAGCAACATGTAACGGGGATGCGCGGCCAGGGCGCGGGCGATTTCCACGCGGCGACGCTCGCCACCGGAGAGGCTAATGCCCTTCTGATCAGCGATGTGCGCGATCTTCAATTCATCCAGCAGGCTTTCCAGCTCGGTGGTACGACGCTTTTCGTCCCAGCCTTCGCGCAGCTCCAGCACGGCCATGATGTTGTCGGCGACGCTGAGTCGACGGAACACCGAGGCTTCCTGTGGCAGGTAGCCAATGCCGAGTTTGGCGCGTGAATGCATGGGCAGGCCGGTGATGTCCTGCTTGTCGAGCTTGATGACGCCAGCGTCGGCCTCGATCAGGCCGACCACCATGTAGAAACAGGTGGTCTTGCCGGCACCGTTGGGGCCGAGCAAGCCGACCACTTCGCCCTCGCGAATGGAGAAGGCGAAGTCACGTACGACCTGGCGTGCCTTGAAACTTTTTTGTAGACCTTCAGCGGAAAGCATCGATTACGGGTTCCCGGTCGGCTGGGTTGCCGGCTTGGTCGGCGTGGTGGCAGGGGGAGCCGGTACCGGCTTGGCGGCCGGTGCACCCGGCACGCCGGGCTTGACCTTGGGCACGATGACGCCGTGCACCAGGCCGTCGCCACTAGCTTCGCCAGTAATCAGCGCGGTGTTGGTGTTGTAGGTGAGCTTGTCGCCATGGAACTCACCGCGGCCCTGTTGTCGCACCACCGCGTTGCCGATCAGCACGGCAATGCCGTTGACGTTGTCATAGTCGAGCTTGTCGGCATCGCCCTGCATCAGGTTGCCGGCGTCGTCCAGCTGCTCGATGTGCGCCATCTTGCCGGTGACCACGATGCGTGCGACCTGCGTATCAGCGTCCAGATGCAACTTGGCGACGTCGCCGGTGACCTTCATCGTGCCCTGGGTGGCCACCACGTTCCCCGTGAGGGTGGTGATGGTGTTGGGCTGGTTGAAGCCGTCCACGGTCTTGGACGCGAAATTCATCGGCTGATTACGGTCATCCTGCTTGGCCAGGGCCGGCTGCAGGATGAGCAGCCCCAGCAGGCACAGCAGGCTGAGACCCAGCTTGGGTCCTGTTTTTGCGCGGCGGGTACGTGCCGTGGCTTTCATCGAGCAGCTCCAGATGATTGGTGTTGAGGTTGGCACGCATGCCAACGCCGCTAAGTTTACTGTCGCCCTGCACCATATGCGCGGGAGCCGCCGTCTCCATGCGGTTCTCCTTGGGCCAGGCGGTCACGTCCGAAGTATGCATTTCCGCCGCCGCCGTATCGCCAAAGGCGGCGCGATGCATGAACACCGGTCCTTGCAGTTTTAGTAGCGTGCCGCTCTTGTCGACCCAGGCGTACAACGAATTGCCCAGCCACGGGGGTACGCCGGGCTGGTTCGAGGGCATCTCGAAATTCGGCGTATTGATGTACAGCGATTCGTCGTTCTCACGCCGTTCGAGGTGGGGCGCGACCATGTGGAAGCTGGGCAGGCCATCGACGTCGAAAGCCCACAGCTTGAAGTTGGTCAGTACGTAACCCGAGCGGGGTGGTCCGACGAAGTCGCTTTCCTTCGGGCTAGGTGCCAGCCACCAGTACAGCATCTGGGCGGCGCCGGTCGCCAGGCCAATCAACACGATCGCCACGGGTATGCCGCGGTCGCGCAGGTATTTGCGCAGATTCAATGCCATCGCTCCCGCTCAGCGGCCGACTTGCCTTGGGCGTGCAGGATCATGTCGCTGATTTCGCGTGCCGCGCCCATGCCTCCGTGAAGCCGGGTACGCCAGTGCGCCTGTTCGAGGATCCAGGGATGGGCATTGGCGACGGCCACGGCCAGGCCGACGATGCGCATGGGCGGCAGGTCGGGCAGGTCGTCGCCGACAAAGGCCACCTGTTCCGGCGCCAGCGACAGGGCCTCCATCAACTGGTCCAGGCAGGCGCGCTTGTCGGACTGGCCCTGATAGACGTGTGCGATGTCCAGCTCTTCGGCGCGCAGGGCGACCGGGTGGCTGATGCGCGCCGACATGATCGCCACCTGCACGCCATTGGCCAGCAGGCGCTTGAGACCCAGGCCATCGTGCACGTGGAACACCTTGGTTTCATGGCCGTCCTCGCCGTACCACAGGCGACCGTCGGTCAGCGTGCCGTCCACATCGAAGACGACGAGGCGGACCTTGGCGGCACGGGCAAGAATGTCAGCGGGTAGGTCGGCCAGGTACATAGGAGGTGTCGGCAGGTGGGCGGAAGGGCGGTACCGTCAAACGTGGGAGCGCTCGGACGGTGGACGCGGCGATGCGGCTTAAGCCTGAAACGGCCGAGAGGCCGGATCAGACCACACGGGCGCGGAGCAGGTCGTGAATGTTCAGCGCACCCACGACCTGCTGCTGATCGTTAACGACCAGCAGGGCGTGAATTTGATGCTTTTCCATCAGCTGCGCGGCTTCGATGGCCAATTTGTCGGCGCTGATGGTCTTGGGGCCGCGCGTCATCAAGGCGGCCACCGCCGATCCGCGCAGATCCACGCCATCGTCGTCCAGGGCGCGGCGCAGGTCACCGTCGGTGAACACACCAAGCAGGTGTCGGTCGGCATCGATGACCGCCGTCATGCCCAGACGCTTACGTGTCATTTCCATCAGCGCCTCGGTCAATGAGGCTTCGGGTGACACGGCCGGAATGCCTTCGCCGGTGTGCATGATGTCGCTGATATGCAGCAGCAAGCGGCGCCCGAGGCTGCCGGCTGGGTGCGAGCGGGCGAAGTCTTCGGACGTGAAGCCACGGGCTTCCAGCAAGGCCACGGCCAGCGCATCGCCCATGACCAGGGCTGCGGTGGTGCTGGCGGTAGGCGCCAGCCCCAACGGGCAGGCTTCGACGGCGATGCTGGCATCCAGATGCACGTTGGCCTCGTCGGCCAGCGAGGAATGGGCGTTGCCGGTGATGGCGATCAAGGGGATGCCCTGGCGCTTGATCACCGGCAGGATGAACAGCACTTCATCGGTTTCGCCCGAATTGGAGAGGGCAAGCACCACGTCCTGCGGCAGGATCATGCCTAGATCGCCATGGCTGGCCTCCCCCGGATGGACGAAGAACGCCGGGGTGCCGGTGGAGGCCAGGGTGGCCGCGATCTTGCGCGCGACGTGGCCGGACTTGCCCATGCCGGTAACCACCACGCGCCCGGCGCAAGCCATGATCAGACGGCAGGCTTCGACGAACTCCGGACCGATCCGCAGCTCCAGGTCGCGGATGGCGGCGGCCTCGGTGGCGATCACGGTGCGCGCATTGCGCACGATAGTCTCGGCGTTGATCGCGTTCTGGCTGGCTGGGGCGATGTGGGCGTTCATGCATCCTCGGGTTTGGTGCCGGAATTTCGTCACTGCCAGAAAGCGCGTGGCGACGTTGGAATATTCCGTTAAATCATGACTTTGGAGGTGGTTGGCAAGCGCTGTGCGAGGGGCGCCGCCTACTCGTGTCGTTTCTGCGCCAGAGGTTTTCCATTAACATGGCATATTCGCATTTTAACGTCATAGTCGACGGCATTGGATTCACCGGCCTTTCGAATCCGCGACGTTGACCCACCATCTGCAAGTGGAATAACCCATCCCATGGACGCTGCCACCATCCAGGCAATGATCGAACAAGGCCTGCCCGGTGCGCGGGCGGCCGTGAATGGCGACGACGGCGTGCACTTCGAAGCTGAAGTGGTGGCTGCACAGTTCGCTGGCAAGCTGCCGCTCGCGCGGCACCGCCTGGTTTACGCCACGCTGGGGGATCTCATGGGCGGTGCGATTCATGCGCTGGCCCTGAAAACCCTCACTCCCGAGGAGGTCGCGGCGCGCCGTTGAGGGCTGCGCTGTGACTCCCAAGCACTTTCGCAAGGACTACGATGGCCAAGATCCTGATCAGTGGCGGCGAGCCGCTCCACGGTGAGGTAGGCATTTCCGGCGCCAAGAACGCCGTACTGCCGATTCTCGCTTCATGCCTGCTGGCCGACGAGCCGGTGGCAATCAGCAACGTGCCGCATCTGCACGATGTCACCACCTTCATCGAACTGCTCGGCCAGATGGGCACGCAGCTGGTGCTCGACGACCGCATGAAGATGCACATCGACCCGCGCCCCACCGATCGCTGCTTCGCGCCATACGACCTGGTGCGCACCATGCGCGCCTCGATCCTGGTGCTGGGCCCGCTGGTGGCCCGCTTCGGCGAGGCGGAAGTCTCCCTGCCGGGCGGCTGCGCGATCGGTTCGCGTCCGGTCGATCAGCACATTCGCGGTCTGCAGGCGCTGGGCGCGGAAGTCGTCGTGGAAAACGGCTACATCAAGGCCAAGGCCAAGCGCCTGAAGGGCGCCCGCATCTCGATGGACATAGTCACCGTCACCGGTACCGAGAACATCATGATGGCGGCGGCCCTGGCCCAGGGCACCACGGTGATCGAGAACGCAGCACAGGAACCGGAAGTGGTCGATCTGGCGCATTGCCTGATCGCCATGGGCGCGCAGATCGAAGGCGTGGGTACCTCCACCTTGGTTATCCATGGCGTCGAGCGTCTGCATGGCGCCGAGTACGAAGTGCTGCCGGACCGTATCGAGACCGGTACCTTCCTGGTCGGTGCGGCCATGACCGGCGGCAAGGTTCGCGCCCGCAATGCCCGTGCCGATACCATGGATGCCGTCCTGTCCAAGCTGGAGGAGGCTGGCGCGCATATTTCCACCGGCCCCGACTGGATCGAGCTGGACATGCGCGGCCGTCGCCCGAAGGCCGTCAACATCACCACCGCGCCGTACCCCGCGTTCCCTACCGACATGCAGGCGCAGTTCACCGCGCTCAACTGCGTGGCCGAAGGCGTGGGCGTGATCACCGAGACGGTGTTCGAGAACCGCTTCATGCACGCGCTGGAACTGCAGCGCCTTGGCGCCGATATCCGCCTCGAAGGCAACACGGCGATCATCAGGGGCGTGGAGAAGATGAGCGGCGCGCCGATCATGGCCACCGACCTGCGCGCCTCGGCGTGCCTGGTGCTGGCTGGTCTGGTGGCCGAGGGCGACACCATCGTGGATCGCGTCTATCACATCGATCGCGGCTACGAGAACATCGAGGAAAAGCTGGGTGTGCTGGGCGCGAAGATTCGTCGCTTGCCGTCGTAACTGCTCGCTGACGTGTAGACATGAACAAGGCCGCTGATGCGGCCTTTTTCATGTTCGGGGCGACGACTTTCGCCGTCATCTCCGCGCTGTCCTGCCTCACCGTCATCCTAGCGAAAGTTGGGATCCAGTGCCTTTGAGGCGCTGGGCGAGAACGAAAGACGCTGGATGACCAGCTTCGCTGTTGTGAAGCGCTTCCAGCTTTCGCTGGGATGACGGTGGGGAGAATTGGGGGTGCGCGGACGAACAAGGCCCTGAAACTAGCCTCAGTTGCCGTTCTTGTAGCTCACCAGCTGCAATTCCAGATTGCCGCCATCGCTCTGCGCCAGCTTCACCGGCATCGGGTATTTCTGCGGGGCGTACCAGGCGCTGAAGGCCTTATCACTGTCACTGCGCACGACGCGTTCGGCCTGGAAGCTGCCGGCCGGCACCTTGACGCTGTCGCTGCCGGCGACCTTGAATTGCTGGTTTTCCACATTGCGCTTGGTTGCTACCGGAAGCGCCACCGTCTGCTTGCCGCCGCGCAGCGCCAGGCCGATGGCCAACGGTGCGGTGTTGCGGTCGACCATGCCCGCTACGCTGGGGTAGGTCATCGGCCCCTTGCCCTCATCCACGCTGACCTGGTTGCTGGCCCAGTTCACTTCCGTATGGCGCTGCTTGCTCTTGATCGCAGCCTCCATGTGGTAGTCGGAGCTGACGGTTTCCGGCGCGTTGTTGTTCCAGCGGAAGCGGGTCGTCTCGGTGGAGTTGGCGCCCAGTGCGGCGGCCAGGCCCGAGGTGCCGTGGATCTGGTTGCTGTATTCCCACAAGCCGTTGCCGACCGACTTGAGCGTTACCACCGCTTCGCCCATCACCTGTCCGCCCTGCGCTACCTGGTAGGTCGCGGTGAACGGCGTCGGTGCGGCCGCCAGTGCGGCGGAGGTGGAGAAGGCCAGCACCAGGCCGGCGGCGAATGTGCGGAGGGAGGTTGGCTTGGTCATGGGGTCCGCAGTCTACGCGCCCATCCTGAACGGGTTGTAGAGAGTCGGTTTCGACTCAGTCAACCAAATCGCCGTCGCGTAGTTGCAGCGGCGCGGGCAGGGGCTGGCCGTCCCGTTCGACGATATCGGGCGGCGTCAGGGCCAAACGCCCTTGCGCCATCAAACGGAGCACGGCAGGCAGCAACTGGTGCTCGTGGGCGAGCAGGCGTTCGGCCAGGCTGTGCTCGTCGTCACCGGGCTGGATCGCGATGCGCGCCTGCGCGATCACCGGGCCGCCGTCCAGTTCCGCGGTGACGTAATGCACGCTGGCACCGTGCTCCACATCGCCCGCTGCCAGAGCCCGGCGGTGTGTGTGCAGGCCGCGATACTTGGGCAGCAGGGAAGGGTGGACATTGATCATGCGCCCCACCCAGGGCTTGAGCGTTTCGCCATCGATGATGCGCATGAAGCCGGCCAGCACCAGAACCTGCGCGCCACTGGCATCGAGCTGCGCGAACAGGTCGAGGTCGTAGTCGCGCCGATGCGCGTAGCGCTTGGGGTCGAGCGTGAAGGTGGGAATGCCGGCCGCTTCGGCCAGCCGCAGGGCGCCGGCCTTGGCCTTGTCGCTGCCGACCAAGACAAAGTCGACCGGCAACTCGCCCGCATCGCGTGCGGCGATCAAGGCCTGCAAATTGCTGCCGCGCCCGGAAGCGAGCACGGCCACACGAAGACGCGGCAAAGTCACGAGACTCAGCCGATGTGCACGCGCTCGTCGCCCTGGGCGGGCACGATCTCGCCAATCACCGAGCTGGCCAGGCCGTGCTTGGCCAGCAAGGCGGACGCCGCATTAACGGCGTCGTGCGGCAGGATGATGGTGAAGCCAACGCCGCAGTTGAACGTGCGCCACATTTCCTCGCGCGCCACGTTGCCTTCGCGCATCAGCCAGTCGAACACCGGCGGCAGCACGATGGTGGACGCGTCGAGCGCAATACCCAGGCCATCAGGTACCACGCGGATGATGTTTTCCTTCAGGCCGCCACCGGTGATGTGGGCCATGCCGTGGACGGACTGATTTTTCAGCAGGTCCAGCAGGGGCTTCACGTAAATGGTGGTCGGCGCCATCAGCGCATCGGCCAGGCTGACGCCACCGAGGTCGAGGTCCAGCGGGCTGCCGGCGCGTTCGAGGATCTTGCGGATCAGCGAGTAACCATTGGAATGCGGGCCCGACGCGGCAACGCCCAGGATCACGTCACCGGCCACGATGCCCTCGCCGCTGAGCAGGGCGGATTTCTCCACCGCGCCCACGGTAAAGCCGGCCAGATCGTATTCGCCCGGCGGGTACATGTCCGGCATTTCAGCCGTTTCACCGCCGATCAGGGCGCAACCGGCCAGTTCGCAACCCTTGGCGATCCCGCCAACGACAGCAACCGTAGTGTCCACGTCCAGCTTGCCGGTGGCGAAGTAGTCGAGGAAGAACAGCGGTTCGGCGCCTTGCACCAGCACGTCGTTGACGCACATGCCAACCAGGTCGATGCCGATGGTGTCGTGACGACCCAACTGCTGGGCAAGCTTGAGCTTGGTGCCCACGCCATCGGTGCCCGAGACCAGCACCGGCTCCTTGAAACGACCGGACAGGTCGAACAGGCCGCCGAAGCCGCCCAGTCCCCCCATCACTTCGGGGCGGAAGGTGCGCTTGACCAGCGGTTTGATGCGTTCGACCACGGCATTGCCCGCGTCGATATCGACACCAGCGGCGCGGTAAGTAAGGGCGTCGGACATGGGGGCAACCCGGCGGGGAGAAACGACAAATTGTAGCAGTGAACCGGTAGGCCTGCCCGATGTTAGGCCCTGGACGGAATTAGCAGGACTTGGCGCTGATTTGCGGCTCGTTCCGATGGACGCTGCGGGCCGGATTGGGCAGACTTCCGGGCGTTCCCCTCCGGATTCCCCCGCCCCATGCGCCTGTCCCGTCTGTTGCTCGTTTGTCTGATGCTTGGACTTGCCCCGCTGCTGTCCGTGCACGCGCAAGGTCAGGTGTCACCGTACACGGTGGTGGTCTCGGTCGCCGATACCAGCGATGCGGCGCGCAACAATGCTTTCAGCGATGCCCTGGCCCAGGTGCTGGCGCGCACCTCCGGTGGGCAGGACCTGAGCAGCAAGCCGGGTTATGACGATGTGCTCAAGGGGGCATCCGGTATCGTGAAGCAGTTTCAGTATCAGCGCGCCGCGACCGGGCTGAGCATGGAAGTGACCTTCGATCAGGGGGCGGTGCAGCGGGCCGTGGCCCAGATGGGCGTGGCCAGCGCCGGCTCCAAGCCGCCCGTGCTGCTGGTGGTGCGTGATGAGCACGGCAGCGTGCTGGCCAGGGATGCGCTGACTGTACTCACCCAGGCGATCGCTGCGCGCGGCTATAGCACGGTGCTGGCGGACCCCGCCAAAACCGGTGACACGCCGAACCTCACCAGCGCCGACCCCGAGCAGGTGGCTGCGCTGGCCAGGCAGTACAAGACAGGCTTGATCCTGCTCGGCCAGATGCGCGGCAACAGCGGTGACTGGGTGTTGCTGTCCGGCGGTCCCCAGCAGCGCTGGAACAACGATGGCGCCAATGCGGCCGCGGCACTCACCGACGCCGGCAACGGCCTTGCCGATCGCCTGGCCAAGCAGCTCAACGTGATCGGCACGGCCAATGTCGACGGCAAACTGTGGATTTCAGGGATCAATTCAGCCATGGATTACGCCAATCTGCTGGCTACGCTGCGTGCCGACCCGGCCGTGCGCCAGGTCACCACGATGAGCGCGCAAAACGATGGCATGTTGTTCGCGGTCAAGGCCAGCCTGCCCATGGATGCGTTGTCCGCCAACCTTGCGGCGGGCGGGCGTCTGTTGCGTGGCGACGCGCACAGTGATGCCGATGCCAGCTTGCGCTGGGTGCATTGAATCGCGGAGCCACATTGATGACTCATGACACCTCGCGCCGCTGGCAGATGCTCGCGATTACCGCGGCCATCCTCTATGTGTTCTGGCTACTGGCGCCGGTGCTGATGCCCTTCGCGTTCGCCGCGATGCTGGCTTATATGGGTGACCCACTGGCTGATCGCCTGCAGCGTCTGGGCATGGGGCGCACGCTGGCGGTGAGCATCGTCTTCACCGTGCTCTTGTTGCTTACGGTGGGTGCGCTACTGCTGCTGATTCCATTGATTTCGCGCCAGGTCGACAACCTGGTGCAGAACCTTCCTCGCTACGTGGACTGGGCGCGCAACACGGCGATGCCGTGGGTCCAGGCCAAGCTGCATCTGGACCCCAGCGCGTTCGATACCGATCGCCTGATGGCGCAGCTCAAGGAGCACATCGGCTCGATCGGCGACGCGGCATCGACGCTGCTGGGCAAGATTTCGCGTTCGAGTCTCGGCATGGTGATGTGGCTCACCAACCTCGTGCTGATCCCGGTGGTGGCCTTCTACCTGCTGCGCGACTGGAACCGCCTGGTGACATGGATCGATCGCATGCTGCCGCGCTCGGTCGAGCCGACCATCCGTCACCTGGCAAACGAGGCCGACAGTGTTCTGGGTGCGTTCGTGCGCGGCCAGCTGTTGGTGATGCTGGCGCTGGGTATTTTCTACGGCGCGTCGTTGACCATCATGGGGCTGTCGGTCGGTCCGCTGATCGGCATGGTCGCCGGCTTGCTCAGTTTTGTGCCCTACCTGGGTTTCATCGTCGGCTTTGGTTCCGCGCTGATTGCTGCGGTGGTGCAGTACGGCGACTGGAACCACATCTTGCTCGTGGTGGGCATTTTTACGGCGGGCCAGCTGCTCGAAGGCTATGTGCTGGTGCCACGGCTGGTGGGTGAGAAGATTGGTCTGCACCCGGTAGCCGTGATCTTTTCAGTGCTGGCGGGTGGGTACCTGGCCGGTTTCCTCGGCGTGCTGCTGGCCCTGCCGGCGGCGTCGGTGATCCTGGTGCTGTTGCGCTACCTGGCCGAGCGTTACAAGCAAAGTGACCTGTACATGGAAGAGGGCAGTGGGGATCCCGTGCTCACTGAAGTGGATGCCACGGTCGATACGCCCGAAGGGGCCGTAAAAACCAGCACGATCGTGGGTCATGCTGACGATAAGGACGTAGTACCACCAAGATGATTCCGCAGTTGCCGCTCGCCCTGCGTTGGCCACGCCGCCAGCGCTTTGAACATTTCCATCCCGGTGCCAATGCCGCGACGCTCGCCTCGGTGGAGCAGCTGGCGCGCACGGCCGGCACGCCGTGGCTCTACCTGTGTGGTCCTCTCGGCAGTGGCAAAAGCCACTTGCTGATGGCTGCCTGCCAGGCGGCCATTGAGGGCGGGCGTACAGCGCAATACCTGCCCTTGGCCAGCCTGCGCGACAAGGCGGCTGCCATCCGTGGCGTGGCCGGCAGCGAATTCCTCGCGCTGGATGATCTGGGTGCGATCGTAGGTGACCGCGACGCGGAACACGCCTTGTTCGACGTTTACAACCGTGCCAAGGCCGAAGGCGCGGCGCTGCTGTTCGGCGCCGAAGCCCTGCCTTCGCAGTTGGGCTTTGGCCTGCCCGATCTGCGCTCGCGACTGGGTGCCTGCCAGCAGGCGTTGCTGAAACCGCTCGACGACGCCGAACGCCGCGCCGTGCTGCGACAGCAGGCCGCCTCCCGTGGCATCGAGCTGGACGACACCGTGCTCGACTGGCTGTTTAACCGCTACGCGCGCGACCTTGGCGCACTGCTGGACCTGCTCGATCGGCTCGACCAGGCGTCGCTTGCCGCGCAGCGGCGCATCACCGTGCCGTTCCTGCGCGGCTTCCTGCGCGAAGCAGAGCCCGGCGCCTGACGTCGCGCTTTATGGTTGTAGGAGCGCACCCTGTGCGCGACAAACCGGCAGGACTGCCGGTTTGCACAGCGCCAGCTGCCCGCAGGGCGAGTGAAAATCCTACGGAGCGGTAACGCCGTGATCGCGCACAGGGTGCGCCCCTACAGTAAGGGCGCCTCGTCTGGGCGGTGATCCTGCAGCCGCTCCAGTGTCCCCTTGGAATGTCCCTGCTCCGCCAGGTACTCCAGCCAGCGCGAGAGGAAGCCGTTCATGCGCAAGCGATGCTGCAGCACCGTGTGTGCCGGTGGAAAGGGCCCCAATACCTGCCATAGATGCCGTCCCGGATGGCAA
>DASXND010000380.1:0-6600 GCA_036495265.1 Dyella sp. | reverse complement strand
CGCTTCAAACGCAAGGTCAGCTGCCAACGGCTACAAGGCGCGATGGGCGGCGCGTTGTTGTACCAGTTCACGCGCACGCGCCCATGCCACGGAACCTGCATGCCATCCAGCTCGGCACGCGCTACGGACAGGACGAAACCGGTGGCGTCTTCGCGACGCGTGGGTAGATCGTTGACGGTGCCGACCACCTGCAGGTCGCGACCTTCCCATTCGTGGGGAAGGCGCGATTCCATCGCCCATCCGCCACGCCAGCACGCCCAGGCGATGCCGAACAGCCCCCAGGCGATCCAGCGCGCACGCGGAAAACGCCACGCAAGACCAAGTGCGACAGCCGCCATGGCGAGGCAAACCCAGCGCGGAGGCAGCACCGGCAGCCATTGCACGGCCAGCACGCCGAGCAACAGCATCAGACCCGGCACCATCGCACCGCCCCTGCGCAGCAAGACGCTCCCCCCATCCTTGTTGAAGGAGACAGGTTAGCGTCTGGCTATTCGCGCAGCGGCGGAAATCGTTGTAGGCATCGGCTCAACCGCACGGCCGAAGCACGCACGCAATCAAGCGTGCGTCTTCTCCATCAGCACGCCGTTGTGCAGCTCAAGCGTGCGGTCCATGCGTGCCGCCAGTCGATTGTCGTGCGTCACCAGGATAAAACTGGTGCCGATCTCGCGATTGAGCTCCAGCATCAAGTCGTAGACGTGCGCCGCGTTGGCCTCATCGAGATTGCCGGTGGGCTCGTCGCCCAGCACGCACGCGGGCCGCGTTACCAGGGCACGCGCCACCGCACAACGCTGGCGTTCGCCGCCGGAAAGCTCCGAAGGCTTGTGCTGCAGGCGTTCGCTCAGGCCAACGCGTCCGAGCAAGGTGGTGGCCTGTCGCTCCGCTTCGGCAATCGCCACACCACGAATCAACAGCGGCATGCACACGTTCTCCAGCGCGGTGAACTCGGGCAGCAAGTGATGGAACTGGTAGATAAAGCCCATCGAGCGATTGCGCACGCGACCGCGCTCGGCATCGGAAAGGCGCGAGAGATGCTGCCCCTCCACTTCCACGTCGCCACGCGTCAGCGTGTCGAGGCCACCGAGGATATGCAGCAGCGTGCTCTTGCCCGAGCCCGAGGCGCCGACGATGGCCAGCGTCTCGCCACGCTTCAGCGTAAAGCTGACATCGGCGAGCACGTCGGTCTTCAGGTCGCCTTCTTCGTAGACCTTGGCGATGTTGCTGGCGCGCAGGACGATGTCGTTGGGGGAAGTCATGGGTTAGAGCCTGCTTTGGCCCTACCCGTGCCCCGCGCCGGAGTCGGTTTGCGCGCAGGCCAAGGAAGAGCGATGGAGTGTATGTCGATACACGACTGAACGATGACGCCGGCATGCGCGAAAAGCGGCCCGGCGCGGGGCACGGGTAGGGCCAAAGCAGGCTCTCTACTCATAACGCAGCGCCTGTGCCGGCTGGGTACGCGAGGCGCGCCACGCGGGATAGAGGGTGGCAAGTAACGAGAACAGGAAGGTGATCAGGGCCACCCAGCCCACATCGCTGGCCAGCAGCTTGCTGGGAAGCTCGCTGATGTAATAGACGTCCGGCGACAGGAAGGTGACGCCGGTGACCTGCTCAATCCATTTCACAATGCCGGGCAGCTTCCACGACAGCAGCGAGCCGAGGCCTACGCCGAAGCCTATGCCCACGACGCCGACCAGCACGCCCTGCACCATGAACATGCCCATGATGCTGCGCGGCGTCGAACCGAGCGTGCGCAGGATGGCGATATCGGCCTGCTTGTCGGTCACCAGCATCATCAGCATCGAAATGAGGTTGATCACGGCGACCAGGATGATCAGCGAGAGGATGATGAACATCACCTTCTTCTCCATCGAGATCGCGGAGAAGAAATTGGCATGGCTGTCCATCCAGGTGTCTACGCGATAGACCTGGCCCAACTGATCCGCGAGCTGATGAGCCACCAGCCCGGCATTGAACATGTCATCCAGGCGCAGGCGGATGCCTGTAGGTCCTGCCACGCCACTCAGCCTCTGGGCATCGCTCATATTGACGAGCGCAAGATTGGCATCGAACTCCTGCATGCCCAGCTCGAAGATGCCGACCACCCTGAAACCACGCAGCGTAGGCACGCTTCCGGTGACGGGCGTAGAGCGGAACGACGGTGCAGCCACCACGACCTTGTCGCCCACCGATACACCCAGCGACATGGCCAGCTCACGGCCAAGCACGATATTCCAACTGCCGGGGGTCAGATCGGTCAATGCACCTTCGACCATATGCTGGTCGATGTCCGAGACCTTCGGCTCCTGCGTCGGCTCGATGCCGCGCACGATCGCACCACTGGGACGACGAGCCTGCAGAAAAGCCTCCATCTCCACGTAGGGCGCCGCGCCCTTCACATGCTTGTTGGCGTCGGCAATCTGTACCGCTCGTTGCCAGTTCTGCACGCTCTCGCCCGGCAGACCCGACACCGTAGCGTGGGAAATGGCACCCAGGACACGCGTACGCAACTCGTCGCCGAAGCCATTCATCACCGACATCACCGTGATCAGCGCGATCACGCTGATGGCGATGCAGACGATGGAGACGGTGGAGATGAAGGAGATGAACTGATTGCGACGCTTCGCTCGGGTGTAACGCAGGCCGATAAAAAGCTCTAACGGTCGAAACATGGGCAGGTCGCTTTGGGGATTCGAAAGGGCTGGCCGCCCACGTGGGGCCGATTATCGCCTGATAACCGGGTGAAACCGTAGGACCGCGTTCAGGCTGCAGAGTGCCCCAGCGCGCTAGGCCGGCTTCGCAGCCTCGTCATGGCCAGGCAAGGCCAGGCGCATACGGAGCCGGCGACGGATATCGGCGTCCGTGTTGTCCGGTGCCAGCAGCAGAACGACGCTGTCGCTCTCCGCTATGCACAGTCGTAGCCAGATGAAGTCGCCCATCGCGCGAAACGAGCCCAGGGAGGCTGGCCGGTCATCGCCGGAGGCGAAGCGCAAGGTCCAGCTGCCGTCACGATTCCAACCTGCCGCCCGCACCGGCGCTCGCTTGAAGCGCAGCGAGGCATAACGGCAAGCCAGCAGCGGCGCGATCGCCAACGGATACTTCAACCAGAACGGGACGGCCGCCAGCAGGATCGCTAGCGCAGACAGCACCGACATCACCGCGAGCACGCGGGTAAGCCAACGCGACGGCGAATACTCAAAGCCGATGGCGGGAACGGATGTCATCGATGATCGCCTGCCAATCCGGGCGAGATGCCTTGGCGTGCCCCATGACCCAGTCCCACAGGTCCGGGTCCTGCACGTCCAGCAGCGCCTCGAAAGCCTGGCGCTGCGCCTCGTCGGCTTCGGCGAAACGCTCGTCCAGCCAACCGCCAAACAGGGCGTCCAGTTCACGGGTACCGCGCCGGGTGCGCCAGCGCAGGCGTTTGATGCGGGCTTCTTCCATAAAAGAGCGCCGGGCGCCTCCCTATTTGCTTCCTCTCCCCTCCGGGGAGAGGACTGAGGTGAGGGGCCAATCTTGCCTCAGATTCGCGACTAGCGAACTAGGAAGCTCTTCCGCGAGCACCCGCCCCTCACCCTACCCTCTCCCCGAAGGGGAGAGGAAATGAAGATCAAGTACGACGCTCGACGATCAGCTTCTTGATCTCCGCGATCGCCTTGGCCGGGTTCAGGCCCTTCGGGCAGGTGCGCGCGCAGTTCATGATGGTATGGCAGCGATATAGCTTGAACGGGTCTTCCAGATCGTCCAGGCGGGCACCGGTGTCCTCGTCGCGACTGTCGACGATCCAGCGATAAGCCTGCAGCAGGATGGCCGGACCGAGGTAGCGGTCGCCATTCCACCAGTAGCTGGGGCAGCTGGTCGAGCAGCAGGCGCACAGGATGCACTCGTAGAGGCCGTCGAGCTTCTTGCGGTCTTCCGGTGACTGCAAACGCTCCTTGTCGGCCGGGGCCGGGCTCTGCGTACGCAGCCAGGGCTTGATCGAGGCGAACTGGGCGTAGAAGTGCGTCAGGTCGGGCACCAGGTCCTTGACCACCGGCATATGCGGCAGCGGATAGATCTTGACGTCGCCCGAGCCGCAATCCTCGATGGCCTTGGTGCAGGCCAGCGTATTCGTGCCATCGATGTTCATCGCACACGAGCCGCAGATGCCTTCGCGGCAGGAACGGCGCAGCGTCAGCGTCGAGTCGATCTCGTTCTTGATCTTCAGCAGCGCGTCCAGAACCATCGGACCGCACGCGGCCAGGTCGACCTCATAGGTGTCGATGCGCGGGTTCTGGCCATCGTCCGGCGTCCAGCGATAGATGCGGAACGTACGCGGCTTCTTGGCGTCCTTGGCCGGGTAGTGCTTGCCGGGCTGGACCTTGGAATTCTTGGGTAGCGAAAACTCTGCCACGTTTGCCTCACTGATCTCGTGCTTGCCGTAACAGCTCGTCTTGCGAGCGCCGGTACAACGATGAAAGAACCTCGAGCCGAACCCCCCAAGGAGTTCGAACCCGGTTAGTAAACGCGCTTCTTCGGCGGCACCACCTCGACCTCATCGGTCATGGTGTACATATGCACCGGGCGGAAATCGAAACTGGTATTGCCCGCTTCATCCACCGCCACCAGGGTGTGCTTCTGCCAGGTCACATCATCGCGATCAGGGAAATCCTCGCGGGCATGCGCGCCGCGGCTCTCGTGACGCTGAGCAGCGGAGTACATGGTGGCCACGGCCTGATCCAGCAGGTTGGCCAGTTCCAGCGTCTCGATCAGGTCGGAGTTCCAGACCATGGAGCGGTCGCTGACACCCACGTCCTTGAACGAATCGCGGACCTTGGAAATCTTCTCGCAACCTTCCTTCAACGACTCGCCAGTGCGGAACACGGCCGCGTCGGACTGCATGGTGCGCTGCATTTCCGCGCGGATCTTCGCGGTCGGCTGGCTGCCCTTGGCGTTGCGCAGGTTGTCGAAGCGGGCCAGTGCCTTGTCCAGCACGTTGGCCGGCAGATCCTTGTGCGCCGTATCCGGCTTGATCAGCTCGGCGCAGCGATGCGACACGGCACGACCGAACACCACCAGGTCGAGCAGTGAATTGGAGCCCAGGCGGTTGGCGCCATGCACCGACACGCAAGCCGCTTCGCCGATGGCGAACAGGCCCGGCACGATGGCGTCGACGTCGTCGCCCTTCTTCTGCACCACCTCACCGTGATAGTTGGTGGGGATGCCGCCCATGTTGTAGTGCACCGTCGGGATGACCGGGATCGGCTCCTTGGTCACATCCACGCCAGCGAAGATGCGTGCCGACTCGGCAATGCCGGGCAGGCGCTCGTGAATCACGTTCGCGCCCAGGTGCATCAGGTTGATGAAGATGTGGTCCTTGTGTTCGCCCACGCCGCGGCCTTCGCGGATCTCCATCGTCATCGCGCGGCTGACCACGTCGCGCGAGGCCAGATCCTTGGCGTTCGGCGCATAGCGCTCCATGAAGCGCTCGCCATTGGAGTTGGTGAGGTAGCCACCTTCGCCACGCACGCCTTCGGTGATCAGGCAGCCCGAACCGTAGATGCCGGTCGGATGGAACTGCACGAACTCCATGTCCTGCAGGGCCAGACCCGCGCGCAGCACCATGCCGCCACCGTCGCCGGTGCAGGTATGTGCCGAGGTGGCGCTGAAGTAGGCGCGGCCGTAACCACCGGTCGCCAGCACCACCGAATGGCCACGGAAGAAGTGCAAGGTGCCTTCATTCATGTCCAGCGCGAGTACGCCGCGGCACACACCCTCTTCGTCGAAGACCAGGTCGATGGCGAAGTATTCGATAAAGAACGTGGCGTCATGCGCCAGCGCCTGCTGGTACAGCGTGTGGAGGATGGCGTGGCCGGTACGGTCGGCGGCGGCGCAGGTGCGCTGCGCGGTGCCCTTGCCGTAGTGCGTGGTCATGCCACCGAACGGGCGCTGGTAGATCTTGCCTTCCTCGGTACGCGAGAACGGCACACCGTAGTGTTCCAGCTCGATGATGGCTGGAATCGCCTCGCGGCA
Organism: Dyella sp.; assembly: GCA_036495265.1. Lineage (GTDB taxonomy): Bacteria > Pseudomonadota > Gammaproteobacteria > Xanthomonadales > Rhodanobacteraceae > Dyella. The sequence continues at coordinate 594 of DASXND010000380.1, read as the reverse complement.
CATGTATTCGATCGCGTCCTGATCGCCCAACCAGTCCGAACCCTTGATCGTGTCGTAGAAGTGGAAGCGCCAGTCGTCTTCGCCCATGTTGCCGAGCGCCGCCGAGATGCCGCCCTGCGCCGCCACCGTATGCGAGCGCGTCGGGAACACCTTGGTGATACAGGCGGTCCGCAGTCCGGCTTCGCCGCAGCCGACCACGGCGCGCAGGCCGGAGCCGCCGGCGCCGACCACCACCACGTCGTAGGTGTGATCCTCGATCGGATAGGCGCGGCCGTTCACCGCCGGCGCGCCGCCATTGCCGGAACCGTTCGCCGCCATCGTCTCACACTCCGAACGAAATCTTGAGGATCGCGAACACGCAGGCGAGCCCGATCGCCCACGCGAAGAAGGTGTTGAGGATCAGGAGCGTGAACTTCTGATTCTTCCGGTAGACGTAGTCCTCGATGACGACCTGGATGCCGATCTTCATGTGGACCACGTTGGCGAGGATGAACAGGATCATCAGCACGGCGACCAGCGGCGAGCCGAGGATCTGCTTGACCGCCGGGTAGCTGCGGCCGGTGAGCGAGATCACCAGGGAGAGTCCCGCGAGGG
>DASXND010000379.1:0-16278 GCA_036495265.1 Dyella sp. | reverse complement strand
GCTCAATGCAGGAAAAGCTTCTCGGCGATCTTCGCCAGCGGCTTTTCCACCATCCTCTGCATGAGCGGTGGGAGATCGAGCGGCCTGAGCAGCATCTTCACCGTCATCTCCGCCGGAATATTCCTGCGCAGCAGACCCTGCGCACGACCGGTGATGCGGCGGAACTCCGCTTCGTTTTCCTTGTGCTGCGGATAGCACTGGTTGAACACGTGGCGTAGCGCGATATCGCTGTCTTCGCTCTTGATTTCGTTGACGCGCCGCAGGATCGCGCGAAACACCTTGTAGCGGCTGAAGCCTTCGCGTTCGCGGTAAATCCGGAAGTGGTGGTAGAAGTGCTTGTAGTGGCGCACTTCATCGCTCTTGATGTGGCCGGTGAGCTCCTTCAGCACGGGCTCGTCGGTGATGTCGTTGAGCGCGCGGTAAAGACTGGCCGTGCCGGTTTCCACCACGCAACGCGCCGCCAGCTCCAGGCCGCGGCTCGCTTCCAGCTGCTCCGACGTGCACACCGCACCGTACTCCTGCCAGAACGCGGCGAAGCCGCGATCCCAGTCGAACTCCGGCCACACGGTCTTGACGTAGGCAGACAGGGCGCGGCCGTGCTGCAGTTCTTCGTGTTCCCAATGCTGGCTGAGCCAGGTCTGCAGTTCCTGGTCGCCGGCAAAATGGTCGACCAGGTTATGCGTGTACAGATCCGAGCCACTCTCGACGAAGGACGAGCTGCACAACAGGAAAAACAGGTCTTCGTTCTGGCGGACGCGCTGGACCTCGATTCGACTGAAGTCCAGGCTTTCCAAGGTCCAGGGCAACGATGTGGCGTAGCTCACGCGGGCATTCCTGTGCGGGCGGGGCTGGCGCGCGCGGGGCGCGGCGCTGGCCTGGCATGACAATAAGGTGACAAGAGCATACGACGAGATCGTCGCGGGGGATTAACGCCCGCCGACCTAAGCGGCCAGATGGGCGCCGCAAGCTGCTGCATCAGCGAACGACGGTCACCGGTACGTGGGCGCGCTCAAGCATATCGCCGGACACCGAGCCGAGCAGCCAGCGTGCGAGTGCGCCGCGCGCGGTATGGCCGATCACGATATGGTCGATGCCATGGCGACGCACCTGATCCAGCAGGGCATCGCCGGGGCTGCCGCGTACGACTTCGGCATCGATGAGCGCTTCCGCTCCCGGCGCCATTTCCCGCAGCTCGTCCAGCAGAGCTGTGCAACGCTTGGTGCCCGAGTCGGTGATCATCAGTGCACACGTATCGGCGCTGCCTTCGGTCACCTGCACCACCGATACGACCCGTACCCGACCGCCGCAGGCGCGCGCCCATTCGAGGGCGAAGCGGAACGCTTGTTTGGAGGAAGCGGAGCCGTCATAGCCGACCAGCGAGTACTTGAGCATGAAGTTCCTCTGGGTATGACGCAGGCCGGGTTTCAGTCGCTGCCCCGCTAGTAGCGATGCGCGACGTCATCGAGCTCGGCCTGCTGGTTTTGCTGGATCCTTTTGCCAGCGTACCCCGCCCTGACCGCGTCCGCCACGCTGACATCAGTGTGCGCGCGGCCTTGTTACTAGGCGATCAATCAGCAGGCCTCCACGCTGCCTTCACATACCCACCTACAAGGATGAACGAAGGCCGGGCCATATCCCTAAGCGTTCAGGATCACTATTAACAATGGTCGGTGCCGTCTAGTTCCACTCACGCAAGGAGACTGAAATGATCAAGCGTACGTTCGGAATGGCAGCCCTGATGCTCGTGTGTGTTGGCGCGATGAGCGCCCTCCCGGTAACCAGGGCGCAGGCAGCGGCAGCTGATGTCGATTGCCAACTGAGCTTCAGCCTCGCCGGCTGGTCGGCGATCTACAAGCATGCGGAAGGCCATGGCACGGTGGTCTGCAGCAACGGTCAGCGCGCCAATGTAAAGATTTCCACCGTCGGTGGTGGCCTCACCGCAGGCAAGTTCCGCATCGACAACGGCAAGGGTGAGATCACCCACGTACGCAGCATCGACGACATCTTCGGCGACTATGCGCAGGCAGGCGCCGAGGCGGGCGTGGTCAAGAGTGGCCAGGCCCAGGTACTGACCAAGGGCACGACCTCGCTGGCGCTGCATGGCAGCGGCGAAGGCATCGACCTGGGCATATCGGTAGGGCAGTTCACCATTACCAAGATCTGATCCCGCTTCCGGGTGACGACAAAGGGCGCCTCTTGGCGCCCTTTGCTTTTTGCAGCGCGTACACTGCATGCCGATTTCCCTTGCCCGGAGTGCCGTCATGCGCCGCCTTTCGTTGCTGTTGATGCTGACGCTATTGCTTGGATTGGCCGCTCCCGCCTTTGCGGACGAGCCCTCGGCTTTACCCCAGGTGGGACAGCCCGCCCCCGATTTCCGCCTGCAGGACCAGAATGGCAAATGGCAGACGCCCGCCGAACATCATGGTCACTGGCTGGTGATGTATTTCTACCCGAAGGACTTCACCCCGGGTTGCACCACCGAGGTCTGCACCTTCCGTGACGATATCGCGAAGCTGCGCCAGGCTGGTGCCGATGTGGTGGGCGTGAGCCTGGATGACGTGAAGTCGCATGCCGAGTTCGCCGCCAAATACCACGTGCCGTTCCCGCTGCTCTCCGATGCCGACAGCACGACGGCCCAGGCCTATGGCGTGCTGACCTCCAAGGGCGGTTTCAAGTACGCACGCCGCACCACCTTCCTGATCGACCCGCAGGGCAAGATAGCCAAGGTTTATCAGGACGTGGATCCAGAGAAGAACTCCGCGCAGGTGCTGACGGATCTGAACACGCTGAAAGGGCGATCCTGATGGCACTGACGACACGGCGCGATGCCACCCGCCCCGGCGGGTTCGCGGTATGGAGGATCGTGGTCTGGCTGATGCTGTTGCTGGCTGCTTTTGGCTGCCTGCAATACGCGCTTCACGCCCAGCAGGTGTGGGCGGCGCTGCAGACCTCGGGCAGTGCTGACGCGGCATCCCACCTGCACGGCGTACTGGCCTGGGACCTGGCCTATCTTGCTGGAGCCTTGGCGATCATGGCGATCTGCGCCGGCGCGATCCTGCGTCAGGCATGGTCGCGGGTGCCCTTGCAGATCGCCGCGGTGCTGCTGGCGATCTGGGCCCTGGTGAGCGGGATCACGCTGTTTGGGCACTGGCACGACATCGACAACGCGGCGGCGTTGTTGCAGCCGGGTGCGGACGCTGCTGCCCAAGAGACGATAGACCGCCTGCGCCGCAACTTTGAAATGGCCGTGGGACTCAAGTTCCTCGCCGTGCCGGTCTTGCTGTGGCTGGCCTGGCGGCTGTCCCGGGCGGCGGTGCGCGAGCAATTCCGCCCTCGTCGAGGCTAAGCGCCTGTTCAACACCTCGTCCGGTGCGGCCCTGAGTTCAGCGGCGGTTGCTGCAGCTCGGGTTATCGCTGCGGCTCCGTTTTCCCTATGGAATGCCATGCTCGTGCGCCGCCTGCCGCTGATCTTCGTGCTTTCCCTGGCCAGCCTGGCGCTGCATGCGCAGGACCTGGCGACTACCTGCCATGCGAGCAGCAGCTACGACCTGACGGTGACGCCAGGCGGCCTTCTGTTCGATCGCTTGCAGCCGGCACCGCTGCGGGTCGAGTTGCAGGATGGCGCCCTGCGCACCGACGGTGCAGCAGTGCGCCTTCGCGCGGAGGAACAGGACCGCCTCGTCCTGTTCGAGCGCGAGCTGCGCGCGCTGATGCCACGAGTCAAGGCGGTGGCAACGCATGGGGTGGATATCCTTGTGGCGGCGGTGCACGACGAGGGCACGCGGCTCTCGCTGAGCCCCGATACGCGCGCCGAGATGGATCGGCGCCTGGCCACGCGGGCGGTCGAGCTCAAGCAGCGCCTTGCTGCCAGCAACAGCACGCACGACTGGCAGGGCAACCTGGCTGACCAGTACGTCAATCAGCTGGCGTCCGATCTGATGCCCTTGCTCGCCAACGACCTGGGCCAGCAGGCCATCAACGCGGCCATGAGCGGTGACCTGCAGGCAGCGGCCAGCCTGCGCGATAGCGCCACCGATCTGGCCACCCAGTTGCGGCCACGCCTGGAGCAGCGCATGCGGGTGCTGACACCCGAGATCCAGGCCTTATGCCCCTCCATTCAGCGTTTGGCCGAGCTGCAGCAAGGACTCCGTGGATCGGGTGGCCAGCCGTTGAACTTGATCCAAGTGGGTCCATAAGGCGCGCGCCGCGACGATGACGGCTCCTGATTTACCTTCTGCTAAGCGGCGAAGGACGAGGATGGTGCCGCTGTTACTTAGGGATGCTCTAATCAATTCAACGAGGATGGCATGATGTCCAGAAGGCCCACAGGGTGTGGGGCCTGGCGCCGCGCAGGCTGGCCGCGCAACACGGAGCTGCGGGCATACAGAGCCGGTGACACCCTCGTTGAATTGATCAGAACATCCCTCAGTGAGGAGGCGACTTGGTGTTGCACGTGAGAGTACCGCGCTACAACGCCCTGATCCGGCGTGGCATCGACGACCGCAAGTTGTACAGACGAGCGTTGACCCAAGTGCGCGAGCCTGGCCTTCAGGCCCTGCTGACGGAAAATTTGCACACGCTCGACGCTCTTATCGGTGACCTGCAGGCGCAGGTGCACGCTAGCGGCCGTGCCCCTGCGCGCCACGGTACGTTGGCTGGCGCGGTGCGCAGTGCGCTTGCCGAGATGACCGCGGGTTTTTCCGCCAATCGCGATGCCACCTGGGTGCATTGCCTGGCGCGCAACGAATGCGCGTTGTTGCATCGCTTCGAGCAGCAGATAGCGCATGCTACCGATGAGTCCGCCAGGATTCTTGGCGTGCAGCTGTCCCGCCTGCACGGCATTCACAACGATATCCACTGCCTCGCCGGTACCACACACGGCTGAAAACCCGCTAGCCAAGGACAATGGCATGCCCATGACGCCCACGGATGTGCTTGATTTTTGGTTCGACGCTGCGTCCGAAGCGGTTTGGTTCGACAACGACAACGCCTTCGATGCGCGCATTCGAGGACGTTTCGACGACACGCTCGAAGCGGCTGCTCGCGGCCAACTCGATCATTGGGCGGCCACACCCGCAGGGTGGCTGGCGCTGTTGATTGTGCTGGATCAGTTCAGTCGCAATATCCATCGTGGCGATGCCCGCGCCTGGGCCGCCGATGCGAGGGCACAGGCCATCGCACTGGCCGGTCTCGCCAGAGGCGACGATTTGCGGCTATCGCCCTTGTGGCGCCTGTTTGCGTATCTGCCCCTGGAACATGCGGAGGATCTGCCCCTGCAGCGTCGCAGCGTCGACCTGTTCGAGCAGTTGCTGGTGCAGTGCCCCGCGGCCGAGCGGGTTCGCTACGAGGACTTTCTGGTCTATGCACGACGGCATCGCGACGTGATCGATCGCTTCGGCCGATTTCCGCACCGCAACGCCGCGCTTGGCCGCATTAGTACGCCCGAGGAACGGGACTATCTGGCCCAGCCCGGGTCCGGCTTCTAAGAGCCTGTCTAGAGTCTCCGCGTGGCCCGCGCCGGGAGCTTTAGACAGGCTCTAACGCCACCATCCATCGACAAGGAGTTCATCATGCGTCGTTATCTCGTCGTGCTGTTGTTGTCGTTGAGCCTGGCCGCCCACGCCAGCAACACCTTGCGCATCGGCAGCGAGGTGCTGACCGTAGGCGACAGCGCCGTGCGCGCGATGCAATTGCTGGGCAAGCCCGATTTCAAGGAGCCGGTGCAGAGCGAATTCGGCGGTTACCAAGGGGAGCGCTGGCAGTACCAACGCGACGACGGGCGCATCGTGACGGTGACCATCGTCAATGGAAAAGTCAGCAATATCGAAGATCGAACGCGCTGAAGAGAGTTGCCGGTCAGCGTGCCGCTTGCGGCACGGGGCGTTAGCGCGCCTACATGGTTCCCCTGCCAGGCAGACATCGACGTGGAGATGCCCCCTACACCGCCGCGCGGCCATGGATGCCTGCGCGGCTAGCCGGTCCGTGGCTATGTTTGCACTCGCCGCGCATGGGCGAGTGCCGGACGCGTCCACGCGCACGTGGTTCGTCGACAGGGTGGTGGCCATGCGCCGACTTGGGGTCTTGGTGCTGTTGTGGCTCGCGTTCGCGGCTCATGCGGGCAGCAGCACACTGCGGGTGGGTAGTCAGGTACTCACGGTGGGTGACCCTGCGTCGCGGGTGGTCGAACTGCTCGGCAAGCCTTCGTACAAGTCGCACAAGAAGGCGGCGCCAAGTAGCGGCAACGTGCGCGGCGGAAAGAAGAGCGGCCGTCGCAAGGCGTCTTCCGCCCGCACCGCCGGTGGCGAGCAGTGGCAGTACCGACGCGGCAACCGCGTTACCACCATCATCATCGCGGACGGTAAAGTGGTCGGCTTCGAAGACCATGCGGGTTGAATGGAAGGACGTGGCGGCAGTGCGGCTGCTCATGCGATAACAGGCGCGACTCGAGGGAGATCGCGCCATGTCTCATGTTCCACCCGCAGGCGACCTTGCCGCGTCCAGCCTGCTGCGTCCGCGCCAGGCCGGCATGCACGGCAAGGTCACCAATATCGAGCTGTTTTTCGACCTGGTCTTCGTCTATGCGGTGACGCAGCTGTCCCACACGCTGTTGTTTGATCTCAGCCTGCTCGGGGCGCTGCACGTGCTGCTGCTGTTTCTTGCGGTCTGGTGGGTATGGATCTTCACCGGCTGGATCACCAACTGGCTGGATCCGGAGCGGCTCGCCGTGCGCTTGCTGATGCTGGTTCTGATGTTCGCCGGATTGCTGTTGTCGACGGCATTGCCGCAAGCATTCGATGGACACGGGCTGCTTTTCGCGAGCGTCTATGCCTTGATGCAAGTGGGGCGCTCCAGCTTCATGGTCTGGGTGCTGCGCCGGTCACCGCAGGCAGCGCGCCGCAACTTTTATCGGATCACGCTCTGGTTTGCGGTGGCTGCGGTGTGGTGGATCGCCGGCGGTTTTCAGCTAGGTCAGGCGCGATTCCTGTGCTGGACGATCGCGCTCGGCATCGAATATCTCGGCCCGGCGATGTTCTTCTATGTCCCCGGCCTGGGACGCTCAAGCACAGCGGAGTGGGACGTCGAGGGCGGCCATATGGCCGAGCGCTGCAGCCTGTTCGTGATCATCGCGCTGGGCGAGTCGGTAGTCGTCACGGGCAGCAGCTTCGCGCAGAGCGGACGGGCGCTGGACGCCTGGCTGGCGTTTGTGACCTCATTTGTCGGCTGCGTGGCGATGTGGTGGATCTATTTCGATCTTGGGGTGGAACGGGGCAGCCGCTCGATCCGCCAAGCGGCCGACCCGGGGCGCACGGCCCGATTGGGATATACCTATCTGCATCTGCTGATCGTGGCAGGCATCGTGGTCAGTGCCGTCGGAGACGAGCTGAGTCTGAGTCAGCCGCATGCGCTGGCGTCGACAGCGCAAATCGCCGTACTGCTCGGCGGTCCGGCGCTCTATCTGCTGGGCAACGCCTTGTTCAAGATGACCGTCATTCACACCCACTTCCCGCTGTCGCATCTGGTGGGCTTGGTCCTGCTGTTGGCCATCCTGGTGCCTGCAAGCACGCTGAGCGTGTTATCGCTGGCCGCGTTGTCCACCCTGGTGCTGGTGGTCGCGGCGACCTGGGAGACGCTCTCGCTGCGCAACCTGCGGCGAGAGCTCTACGCGTCAGCGGATCAATGAGCGGAGCGCAGTTCGTCCAGCAATTGTGAGCCGTTCCACGGGCGGCGCGCATGTTCCGCGTCGTGCATCAGCGAGGCCAGGCGTGCGTTCACGGGCGCTTGCATGGCGTGATGGGCGGCTAGTCGGACGACTTCGCCGTTGATGGCATCGACTTCGGTCGGACGCCCCGCTTCCAGGTCTTCCCACATGGACGATCGTGCCAGCGGGTCGATCGCGAGCAGGCGCGAGGCGATGCGCTTGAAGCAGGCATCCGGCAATTCGAGCAGACGGGGAAGCCAATCTGTTGGCATCGGCGTAAGCCGGGCCGGCCGGATGCCGGCGGTGGCGAACACCTGCAATGCCTCACGCTGTGCCAGCGCCAGGCAGCGGCGCCAGCAGCGTTGCGACAGCTCCTGCTTCAACGGCAAATCGGACAGCGCATTCACCGCGTTGTTGAGATTGAGCAGCAACTTGGCGGCTTGCACGGCAGGCATGTCCTGTCGTGGGCGCAAGGGCAGGCCGGCGGCTGCGAACAAGGGCAGGAACGGCGTTAGCGCCGGATGCGCCTCCACCATGAGTTCGCCGCTGGAGCCCTGGTGGAACGCGCCGGGGCCGCGTTGCAGCACATTGAACGGCACCATGCCGGCGAGCACGACGTGTTTTGGCAGCGCGGCACGCAGCGCGTCGGTGTTATGCAGGCCGTTCTGGAAGCTGATCACCGGCACGCCGGGCGCGATCACGCCGGCCAGTTCACGTGCGACGGATTCGGTGGCGGCCGACTTCACCGTCACCAGGACCAGGTGCGCTTTGGCGGCCGCGAAGGGATCGAGATTGAGATCCAGCGTCTTGGGCGCGATACGGCAACGATGACCTTGCAGGTCGCTCCAGGTCAGTCCGTTCAAACGCATGGCATCGATGATGCGCCGCCGGCCGATATAGGTCACGCGGGCCTGCTCGTGCAGGCGTCCACCGATATAGCCGCCGACGCTGCCGGTGCCATAGATGGCGATGCGGGGTCGGATATGTTCGCTCATGCCACCGCCGCCGCAGCTGCACGGCCGGCGATGCGGCCGGAGAACAGGCAGCCACCCAGGAAGCTGCCTTCAAGCGCACGGTAGCCATGTACGCCACCGCCGCCGAAACCGGCTGCCTCGCCTACGGCATAAAGGCCGGGCAAGGGCTGGCCGTCGTGACCCAGCACGCGCGCATCGAGATCGGTTTCGAGTCCGCCCAGCGTCTTGCGGGTGAGGATGTTCAGGCGCACGGCGATCAGCGGGCCATGGGCGGGATCGAGCAGGCGATGCGGCTTGGCGACGCGGACCAACTTGTCGCCGCGATAACGGCGCGCGTTATGGATCGCCATCACCTGGCCGTCCTTCGCGTACGGGTTGTCGAACTGCAGGTCCCGAGCCTCGATCTCGCTGCGAAGTTTGGTGATGTCGAGCAATCCGTTGCCCGCCAGCGCATTCATGCCTTCGACGAGCTCTTCCAGCGTATCGCGCACGATGAAGTCGCGGCCATGCTGCTTGAACGCCTCCACCGGTGCCGGTGCGCCCTTGCCGATCGCACGCTTGGCCACCTGGCGCCAGCTCTTACCGGTGAGGTCGGGGTTTTGCTCCGAGCCGGACAGCGCGAACTCGCGCCGGATAATTTGCTGGTCGAGCACGAACCAGCTGTAGTCATAGCCGGTGCTGCGCAGATGTTCCAGCGTGCCTAACGTGTCGAAGCCGGGCCACAGCGGTCCGGGCAGGCGTTTTCCGGTGGCGTCGAACCACAACGAGGACGGTCCGGGCAGGATGCGGATCGCGTGCATCGGCCAGATCGGGTTCCAGTTCTCGATGCCTTCGACGTAGTGCCACATGCGATCGCGGTTGATCAGGTTGGCGCCGGCCGTTTCGCTGATGCCGAGCATGCGTCCATCGACATGCGCCGGCACGCCGCACAGCATGTGCGCAGGTGGCGCACCCAGGTGCGTGGGCCAGTTGCGTCGCACCAGGTCGTGATTGCCGCCGATGCCACCTGAAGCCACGATCACGGCCTGCGCGCGTTGTTCGAACGCCTCGATGACGTCGCGTGAGCTGGGCTTGCCGCGATCCATGGGGTCGGGCGCGAGCACGCTGCCGCGTACGCCGACGACGGCGCCCTGTGCAACGACCAGTTCGTCCACGCGGTGGCGAAAGCCGAAGTGCAGCAGGCCTTTGGCCTGCGCTTCGCGCGCCCGGCGCACAAACGGTTCGATCACGCCCGGGCCCGTGCCCCAGGTGACATGAAAGCGTGGCACCGAATTGCCATGACCGATGGCGCCATGGCCGCCGCGTTCGGCCCAACCCACCACCGGAAACCAGCGCATGCCCATGGCGTGCAGCCAGCTGCGCTTTTCGCCGGCGGCGAAGTTGACGTACGCCTCGGCCCAGCGGCGCGGCCACAGGTCTTCCGGGCGATCGAACGCGGCCGTGCCCATCCAGTCGGCCAGGGCCAGCGCGTGCGAGTCGCGCACGCCCATGCGCCGCTGCTCCGGCGAATCGACAAAGAACAAACCGCCGAACGACCAGAACGCCTGTCCCCCCAGGCTTTGTTCCGGCTCCTGTTCCAGCACCAGCACCTGCTTGCCTGCGTCCGTCAGTTCGGTGGCGGCCACCAGCCCAGCCAGGCCAGCACCCACCACGATGACATCCCACCCCTCCCGCATCCCACGTCCCCACATGGTGATTACTACAGGCGAACTTAGCGGGTGACGGCGGCCCTTGCTATGTGCGCTGCGTCATTGACGAACCCCCTTGCTGGTGAACGTCTTTGAAGGGCGGAACTTCCATGCCATGACCGATGGCAGGGCATGACACCTGGCCCATGTTGGACCGCGATCGGAGGCGCATCGTGGCTTCCACGTCGCGCAGCAGCGCGCACGGCAGGCAGCTTCGGGGAGGCGATGGGCATGCGCATCATAGAGATGGCTTTGATCTTGGCGGCCGGCGCGGCCCTGTGCGGCGCCGCGCAGGCGCACGATATCCAGATTCACGACGGTCAGTGCGGCTACTCCACCCAGTTCGATGTGCACGTCACCCAGGACGGTATCAACTTCTGGCGCGATGCCGCGCATCCGGGCAAGGTCGTGATGCATGCCGGCCACCTGAGTATCGATGGACGCGACGTGGTCGTTTCGGCGGATGACGCAGCGCGCCTGCGCGATTACGAGAACCAGGTGCGCAGTTTGCTTCCCGAGGTGGCGGAGATTGCTCGCGAGGGTGTGAATATCGGCTTTGCAGCGATGCGTGCGGTGCTGCTCACGTTTGCCGAGAACGACGATGAACGCCGCGACATGGTGGGCCGGCTCGACGCCAACCATCGGCAGGCGTTGGCGCGCATCGACGATGGCCTGGGCAAGGGCTTGTGGAAGCAGCACGACATGGACGATGTGATCGAAGGCAGCATCCAGCAGTCGGTCTCCGATCTGGTCGGCAAGGTCACCGGGGCCGCCGTCAAGGCGGCGCTCAGCGGCGATCAGAGCAAGGTGGCGGCACTCGAGGCGCGCGCGGATTCGCTGGATCACACCATCGACAAGGAAGTGAATGCGCGCGCCGACCAGCTGGGAAAACGCGCCGATGCGCTGTGCCCGCGCCTGCATGCGCTGGAAAGCCTGCAGCAGCAATTCCAGTTCCGTCTGCAGGATGGCTCGCGTCTACAACTGCTGAGCCGAGACCGAGCCAACCCCCAGAAGCCGGGTGACGCCGGGGACCACGCACACGCTGATTGAGATTACCGGCGGACGCGCGACGGAAGCTTGAGCGCGGGATTGCCAGGCTCCGCGGCTCTTTTACCTCCGGCAGGATCCCGTGCCCGGCATCTGGACCGAAGGCCTGGGTGAGAGCGCCATAGGGTTGGTGTTGCGCGCCTTCTCGCGCAGCGGCGATATCTGGGCCGCGCAGACCGATTTGCTGTGCGCGCTCAAGGAGCGTTTCGATGCCGAGGGCATCAACCTCGTGTATCCGCAGCACGAGCTGACGGTGGTGTCCGGGGCCCTTGCCCGGCCCGGCCGACTGACAAGGCTGCGCAGAATCTTCCGCCAGGGCGGGTGTTGCCCCAGCCCGATGACAAAGGGGCGGACAGGCGAAGGGAGTTGGCACCGGATCGTGGTTGCGGGCTATGCATACGTATGCGAATGGTGGATTCAAACGATCCAAAAGCGACCGAAAAGCGGTCTCGTTCGCTATGATTAAAGCCTTACGCGGCCGTCATCCCCGCACGGCACGCCATCGCCATCCGTAGGAGAAACCATGGCCGACCTCAAAGAAGCACGCGTTCCCGATATCGGCAGCGAAAATGTGCCGGTGATCGAAGTGCTTGTGAAGCCCGGTGACCGGGTCGCCAAGGAGCAGGGTCTGGTCACCCTGGAGTCGGACAAGGCGACCATGGAAGTACCGGCGCCGTTCGCTGGCATCGTCAAGGAAATGAAGCTCAAGGTCGGCGACGAAGCCTCCGAAGGCACCCTGATCGCGATTATCGAAGTCGAAGGCGAGGGCGCCGCGGCGGCCCCGCAGCAAGCCGCGCCGGCCAAGGACGAAGCGCCCGCCAAGGCGGCTCCCGCGCCTGCTCCCGCCGCAGCGCCGACTGCCGCACCTGCTGCCGCGAGCGGTGGTGTGCGCGAGGTGCTCGTGCCTGATATCGGCAGCGCCGACGTGCCGGTGATCGAAATCCTGGTGAAGGTCGGCGACACCATCGCCAAGGACCAGGGCCTGATCACGCTGGAATCGGACAAGGCGACCATGGAAGTGCCCGCGCCGTTCGCCGGCGTGGTCAAGGAAATCAAGGTCAAGCTCGGCGACGAACTCTCCGAGGGCAGCCTGATCGCCCTGGTCGAAGCCGCCGGTGGCGCGTCTGCGTCTGCGCCGGCGCCGCAGGCCGCAGCGCCGGCCAAGCTGGCCGTACCCCAGGTCGAAGAGAAGCCCGCCCCGATCGGTGGCCGCAGCGTACTTCCGGGCAATGCCCCGGAAGGCGACGTGCCGCCCTCGGTACGTCCGCCGTTCGACTCGGGCATCATCATGCCCGGCGACGCCCCGTATGCCAGTCCCGCCATCCGCGCTTTCGCGCGCGAGCTGGGTGTGGATGTCCAGCAAGTGAAGGGCAGCGGCCGCGGTGGCCGTATCCAGCGTGAGGACATCAGCGCCTACGTGAAGCATGCGCTGGCTTCGGGTGCGCGTCCCAGCAGTGCGCCGGTGTCGGCGGGCGGTGGGCTCAACCTGCTGCCGTGGCCGAAGATCGACTTCGCCAAGTTCGGCGAGATCGAAGAGAAGGCGCTGTCGCGGATCCAGAAGATTTCCGGCGCCAACCTCGCGCGCAACTGGGCGATGATTCCGCACGTCACGCAGCACGAAGACGCCGACATCACCGAGCTGGAAGCGTTCCGCAAAAAGCTCGGCGAAGAGAACAAGGACCTCAAGATCACCCCACTGGTGTTCCAGATCAAGGCGGTGGTCTCGGCGTTGAAGAAATTCCCGCAGTTCAACGCCTCGCTCGACGAGAGTGGCGAGAAGCTGATCCTCAAGAAGTACTTCCATGTCGGCATCGCGGTGGACACGCCCGATGGCCTGGTGGTGCCGGTGATCCGCGATTGCGACAAGAAGAGCCTGCTCGAACTCGCAGCCGAGCTTGGCGAAATCTCCAAGAAGGCGCGCGACAAGAAGCTCGGCCCGGCGGAGATGTCCGGTGGCTGCTTCTCGATCTCCTCGCTAGGCGGTATCGGCGGCACCTCCTTCACGCCGATCGTCAATGCGCCTGAAGTGGCTATCCTCGGTGTCTCCAAGGCACAGACCAAGCCGGTATGGAACGGCAAGGAATTTGCGCCTCGCCTGATCCTGCCGCTGTCGCTCAGCTACGACCATCGCGTGGTCGACGGCGCGCTCGCCGCGCGCTTCGCCGCCTTCCTTGCTACCCAGCTCGGCGACATCCGCCGCCTGCTGCTCTGACTTCCTATAACTCCCTCTCCCCTCCGGGGAGAGGGTTGGGGTGAGGGGCGGGTGCTCGCGACAGCATCCAGGTAGCGAACAAGAACAAAGGATTCCCCATGGCAAGCACCATCGAAATCAAGGTTCCCGACATCGGCGGTCACGACAACGTGCCGGTGATCGAGGTGCTGGTGAAGGTCGGCGACACGGTCGCCAAGGAACAGAGTCTGATCACGCTCGAATCGGACAAGGCGACCATGGAGATTCCCTCCAGCGCCGCTGGCGTGGTGAAGGAATTGCGGGTCAAGGTAGGTGACGAATTGTCCGAAGGTGCGGTGATTGCTGTGCTGGAAGCTGCCGATGCCGCCGCGACCAAGCAAGAAGCACCGAAGGCCGCAGCGCCTGCGGCGGCTGCCGCCCCGGCAAAGGCCGAGCAGGCCAAGCCCGCAGCAGCGCCGGCACCGCAAGCCGCCGGCGCCTCGGGTCGTCAGGCTGATATCGAATGCAAGCTGGTCGTGCTGGGCTCTGGCCCGGGTGGCTATACGGCAGCGTTCCGCGCCGCCGACCTGGGTGTCGACACGGTGCTGGTCGAGCGTTATGCCACGCTTGGCGGCGTCTGCCTCAACGTGGGCTGCATTCCATCCAAGGCGCTGCTGCATGCCGCTGCCGTGATCGATGAGGCCGAGGCGATGGCCGCGCATGGTGTCAGTTTCGGCAAGCCCAAGCTCGACCTCGACAAGCTGCGCAGCTTCAAGAACAAGGTCGTCGGCCAACTCACCGGCGGCCTCGGCAGCATGGCCAAGCAACGCAAGGTGCGCACCGTGCAAGGCGTCGGCACGTTTGTGTCGCCACACGAGCTGGAAGTGCAGACGGCCGAAGGCAAGAAGCTGATCCGCTTCGAGTACGCCATCATCGCGGCCGGCTCGCAGTCGGTGAAGTTGCCCGCGTTCCCGTGGGATGACGAGCGCATCGTCGATTCCACCGGCGCACTCGAGCTGAAAGACGTGCCGGCCAAGCTGCTGGTCGTTGGTGGCGGCATCATCGGTCTCGAGATGGCCACCGTGTATGCGGCGCTCGGCAGTGAAGTGACCGTGGTCGAGTTCATGGACCAGTTGATCCCGGGTGCCGACGCCGACCTGATTAAGCCGCTGGCAAAGCGCCTTGGCGGCAAGCTCAAGGGTGTGCATCTCAAGACCAAGGTGGTCGACGCCAAGGCCACCAAGAAGGGCGTCGAGGTCAGCTACGAAGGCGAGAGCATTCCCGCGACCTCGCTGTTCGACCGTGTGCTGGTATCGGTGGGTCGTTCGCCGAACGGCGGCAAGATCGGTGCCGACAAAGCCGGCGTGGCCGTGACCGACCGCGGTTTCATCAACGTCGACAAGCAGATGCGCACCAACGTGTCGCACATCTTCGCCATCGGCGACCTGGTTGGCCAGCCGATGCTGGCGCACAAGGCCACGCACGAAGCCCGCGTCGCTGCCGAAGTGGTCGCCGGCATGAAGAGCTACTTCGATGCGCGCGTGATCCCGTCCGTCGCTTTCACCGACCCGGAAGTGGCATGGGTCGGCGTGACCGAGCGCGAGGCGAAGGAGAAGGGCCTCAAGATCGGCGTTGGCAAGTTCCCGTGGGTGGCCAGCGGCCGCGCCATCGGCATCGATCGCACCGAAGGCTTCACCAAGCTGCTGTTCGACGAGGAAACCCATCGCGTGGTCGGTGGCGCCATTGTCGGTCCGCATGCCGGCGACCTGATCGCCGAGATCACGCATGCGATCGAGATGGGCAGCGAAGCGGCCGACATCGGCCTGACCATCCATCCGCATCCGACCTTGAGCGAATCGGTAGGCATGGCCGCCGAAGTCTACGAAGGCACCATCACTGACCTGTATCTGCCGAAGAAGAAGTGACGCGCGGACGCATGGCCTGAAAGTAGAGCCCGGGCCATGCCCGGGCTCCTCGTAGCGGTGACGACGCGATTAGTTGCTGCCGGCGGGCAGGGCAGCGACCACCTGCTTTTCGGTCTGTTCCAGATGCAGCTGCGTTTGCGTGTTGGTATTGATCATCTGGCGCACCACGCCAAGAAACTCGATCGGATCAATATCCACGCCGAGCTGGATGCGCGTGCGCAGCGCCACCATGCGTGGCGCATCCAGGGCCAGCGTGCTGTCGTGGGTGACCCAGGTGGCCGCTTCGCGCTGCGCGGCATAGGCGGCGGAAAACCGGCGTAGCGTCGCGGTATCGATCCACGTCGCCGATTGGTTGGCCACGGCGACATCCCACGCCTGGCTGGCGAAGGTGGGCCAGTTGACGCTCAACACGAACTTGCCCTGCAGCGACTGGACGTGCTGATTGATGAGCTTGTCCGGCACGCCCTTGCGTACATCCGCGATGATGGCATCGTTGAGCTCGTTGAGCGGGCCCAGGTTCTGCGCGTTGACCTGCTTGGAGGTGCGGATATCTTTGAGGTTCGCGCGCAGCTCCGCTTCGATCTGGGTGCTGGCGTATTCGGCCGCATGCCGATGGTGTGCGCGTTCGATCCACTGCTCGAGTCCGAGCGCAGTCAGGATACTGAGCACGATCATCAAGTAGTGCTGCGCAAATTCCTTGAGGGAATGTTTCCTGAGTTTCGGTACTTCGAAATGCACGGCGAGTCCAGTCCGAGGCGAAGTGATAGGCCCGGAG
>DASXND010000378.1:0-3984 GCA_036495265.1 Dyella sp. | reverse complement strand
CAGCTGCGACGTCTACCGCTGATGCGTACCCAATCTTCCTGGGTGTCGACGCGCAGTTCGTCGAACCACTCGGCGTAGCGCTGCAGCAGTTCGTCCTCCTGGCCCTTGAGGATGCCGGAGATGGCGAATGGGGCGCCGGGCTTGGCGGCCTTGGCGAAGGTGGGCGCCAACTCGCCCAGCGGGCCGGCGAGGATATTGGCGATGAAGATATCCGCGGGCTCCGCCTCAAGATCTTCCGGCAGGAACAAGGCCAGCCGTTCTGCCACTTCGTTGCGCTCGGCGTTGTCGGCCGATGCGGTAAGAGCTTGCGGATCGTTGTCCACGCCGATCGCGCTGGCGGCGCCGAGCTTGAGTGCGGCGATGGCGAGGATGCCCGAGCCACAGCCGAAGTCGGTCACCGTCTTGCCGGCGAGGTCGAGGCTGTCAAGCCAGGCCAGGCAAAGTGCCGTGGTGGGGTGCGTGCCGCTGCCGAAGGCCAGGCCCGGATCCAGGCGCACGACGACGATGCCTTCATCCACCGGCGGCTCGATGTTCCACGGATAGATCCACAGCCGGCGGCCGAACGCCATCGGCTTGAACTGGTCCATCCAGGCGCGCTCCCAGTCCTGGTCGGCGACGTCGCGAAACTGCATGTGGTCGGGTTCCAGCCATGGCAGCAGTTCGCTCAATGCCTCGCTCAGGCCGCGCCGATCCGTTTCCGCTTCGAACAAGGCATGGAGCGTGATCGTCGGCCATAGCGGCAGTTCGCCCACGCCCGGCTCGAAGATGGCCTGCTCGTCAGGCGTCTCGGCATCCGCGTCCTGCAGCGTGATGGACAGCGCGCCGATATCGTCCAGCGCCTCCTCCACGCGAGGTTGCTGTTCGGCACGGACGGTGAGCGAGAGTTCAAGCCAGGGCATGGGCACAGAGTCCTACGGAAAGTACGCATTGTCGCCGATGTAGCAGGGACCGGGAGGGGGGCCGTGATCGCGCACAGGGTGCGCTCCTACAGGGGCGGCGCCGGCATGCCCAGAAAGGCGTCGTGGCGGCGGTAGTAGTCCAGCGCCTTGGCGAAGTCGCTCACGCCTGACGCGGGTTCGCGCCGCCGCTGTACGAACAACACTTCGGCGAAATCAGCCGCCTCGAGGAAATGCTGCAGGTGATGCGTGGCAGCGAAGGCGGGCATGGCCTCGCCGTTATCGTCGATCAGCGAGTCGTCCTCGTCCGCCACCTGCGAAAGGTAGACGCGGCACGCGGCATCGGTGATCTCGCCACGGAGATACACCCACGCGTAACGATCCCAGCCATCGCCGTCGTCAAAGGCGTCGGTGATGGCCGCGATGGCCTCGTGCAGGGTCACTAGCATGATGTTCGGCGTGGTCTGGCGGGTCGCTGTTGCGGCCCGCCATTATCGCTCATGCAGCGGTCGATCAATGACCGCCAGCGGCCTTTTCTTTCTGCTCGGCCATGCGCTTTTCCAGGTAGTGGATGTTCTGTCCACCCTGCTGGAAACCGACGTCGGCCATGATGCGCTGCTGCAGCGGGATATTGCACTTGACGCCTTCGATCACCGTCTCGGCCAGCGCCAGGCGCATACGCGCGATGGCGGTCTCGCGATCCGGGCCGTGCACGATCAGCTTGCCGATCATCGAATCGTAGTTCGGCGGAATGCGATAGCCGTCGTACAGATGCGTATCCACACGTACGCCCGGGCCACCCGGCGCCTCGAAGCGCTTCACCGTGCCAGGCGAGGGCAGGAAGGAATCCGGATCTTCGGCGTTGATACGGCACTCGATCGCATGGCCGTGGATCTGGATGTCTTCCTGGCGGATCGTGAGCTTCTCGCCACCGGCGATCAGCAACTGCTCGCGCACCAGGTCGATGCCCGTGATCAGCTCGGTCACCGGATGCTCCACCTGGATACGGGTGTTCATCTCGATGAAGTAGAAGTGGCCATCCTCGAACAGGAACTCGAACGTGCCGGCGCCGCGGTAGCCGATGCGCAGGCAGGCTTCCACGCACACCTTGCCGATCTGCTCGCGCAGCGCCGGCGTGATGCCAGGCGCGGGAGCTTCTTCCACCACCTTCTGGTGGCGGCGCTGCATGGAGCAGTCGCGCTCGCCGAGGTGGATGGCGTTGCCCTGGCCGTCGGCCAGCACCTGGATCTCGATGTGGCGCGGGTTCTCGAGGAACTTCTCCATGTACACCTGATCGTTGCCGAAGGCCGCCTTGGCCTCCTGCTTGGTCATGGTGATGGCGTTGCCCAGATGTGCTTCGGTGCGCACCACGCGCATGCCGCGACCACCGCCGCCGCCGGAGGCCTTGATGATCACCGGATAGCCGATCTCGCGTGCGATGCGGACGTTTTCGTCGACGTTGTCGCCGAGCGGACCACCCGAGCCGGGCACGCACGGCACGCCGGCGGCCTTCATGGCGCGGATCGCCTCGACCTTGTCGCCCATCAGGCGGATCACCTCGGCGGTCGGGCCGATGAAGATGAAGCCGCTCTGCTCCACCTGTTCGGCGAAGTCGGCGCGCTCGGAGAGGAAGCCGTAACCCGGATGGATGGCCTGGGCGTCAGTGATCTCGGCCGCGGCGATGATGCGCGGGATATTGAGGTAGCTGTCGGTCGAGGGGCCGGGGCCGATGCAGACCGACTCGTCGGCCAGGCCGACGTGCTTCAGGTTGCGGTCCACGGTGGAGTGCACGGCCACGGTCTTGATGCCAAGACTGTGGCAGGCGCGCAACACGCGCAGGGCAATTTCGCCGCGGTTGGCGATGACGACTTTTTCGAGCTTCATGTCAGGCGATCACGAACATGGGTTCGTCGAATTCCACCGGCTGGCCGTTCTCGACCAGGATGGCCTGTACGGTGCCGGAGACCTCGGCTTCGATCTGGTTGAACATCTTCATCGCCTCGATGATGCCAATCGTCTCGCCGGCCTTCACCTGCTGGCCGATCTTGACGAATGCCGGTGCACCCGGGGTGGCAGACGCATAGAAGGTGCCGACCATCGGCGCCTTGATGACGTGGCCTGCCGGCAGCGCGGCGACCGCCGGTGCGGCATCGGCCACCGGTGCGGCGGGCGGGGCGGCAACGGGCGCAGCGGCCATCACCGGCGCCGGGGCGACGGTCACGGTGCCCTTGGGCACGCGCGACAGGCGGACGACTTCTTCGCCTTCCTTGATCTCAAGTTCCGCGAGGTTGGATTCCTCAAGCAGGTCGATGAGCTTCTTGATCTTGCGCAGGTCCATTGTTCAAACCTTTTCGTAGGTGCCGCCAGGGGCGGCCGGATGTGGAATGGGTGGTGGCCGTGAATCAGGCGGCGGTGGATGCCGCAGCCCGATCGAGCCGATGCAGGGCGGCATCCAATGCCAGCCGGTAGCTGTCCGCGCCGAAGCCGCAGATCACGCCAACGGCGATGTCCGAGAGATACGAGTGCTGGCGGAAGGACTCGCGCGCATGCACGTTGGACAGGTGCAACTCGATGAAGGGGATCGACACCCCCGCCAGCGCATCGCGTAGGGCGATGCTGGTATGGGTGAAGGCGCCTGGGTTGATCAGGATGATCGCCGTGCCATCCAGGCGAGCCTGATGGATGCGGTCGATCAAGCCATGCTCGGCGTTGGACTGGAGCGAAACCAGGGTATGGCCGGCAGCCTGCGCGCGCGATGCCAGCAAGGCGTCGATATCGGCCAAGGTCTCGCGGCCGTAGATCTCCGGCTCGCGCACGCCCAGCAAATTGAGATTGGGTCCGTGCAGGACCAGGATCTTCGCCACACCCACACCTTGAGCTCGAACCGGCTGGGCCGGCTTCCGGCGCGGAGTGTGCGCGTAGTCGCCAATGTTGTCCAGTTCGGCGCTGTTCGGCGATGTTTGAAGGAGAAGTTAACGTTAAGCCGTGCGCGGACGTATGGTCAGATGAAACCGCGTCATAGCGCGGCTGGCTTCAGCCATTGCTGCAACTGCGACATTTCCAGGGCGCCCCGGCGGCTGGCCAGCAC
>DASXND010000377.1:0-15027 GCA_036495265.1 Dyella sp. | reverse complement strand
ATGGTGCTCGCCGACGACAATTTTGCGTCGATCACAGCCGCCGTCCGCGAGGGACGAACGGTCTACAACAACATCGAGAAAGCGATCCTCTTCATGCTGCCGACGAACGTGGCCCAGGCAGCCGTCATCATGGTGGCGATCCTGCTCGGCTTTACCATGCCTATCACGGCGCCCCAGGTGCTCTGGGTCAATATGGTGACATCGGTGGCGCTTGGCCTGGTCATCTCGTTCGAGCCGCACGAGCAGGATGTCATGCGTCGTCCACCGGCTGTGGCCGGGCGTCCTATCCTTACCGGGTTCGGCATATGGCGGGTCATTTTCGTCGGCCTGAGCCTGCTTGCGCTGACCTTGTGCGCGTTCTTCTGGATGAAGGCGCAAAACGCCTCCGATGAGCTTGGCCGGACCGTTGCGGTCAACACGCTCACCATCGGTCAGATTTTCTATCTGCTCAATACGCGTTACCGGGTCGACTCGTCGCTGTCGTTCAAGGCCCATCTGGGCAATCGCTATCTGCCGATGGGCATTGGCGCGGTGGTGATCCTCCAGCTTCTGTTTACCTATGCCTTGCCGCTGCAGGAACTATTCGGCACCGAGGCCATTCCACTGCGGATCTGGCCATGGCTGTTCCTTGGCGGTTTTGTGTTCTTCCTCGTGGTCGAGGCCGAGAAGTGGATCATTCGCATGTCGCGCGCGTCGAAGGGACGCTCTTCCGCCTAGCTTCGGGCCGCCTCCAGAGCACGAGAGCTCGTTTTCGACGGCGATATCTTTCACCAGGAAAGCCAGCCCATGATGATCAACGCACTCGCAGAGATCGAACCGAGCAGCCTGAATCTGGTCAAGATGTTCGGCGTGCTGGTCGGCGGTCTCGCCCTCTTCCTGCTCGGCCTGGAGTTCTTGACCGGCGCCCTCAAGGCCATTGCCGGATCGAGGCTGCAGGCGATGCTGAGCGCACTGACCGCCAACCGCTTCCGCGGCGTCCTGGGCGGCGCCGTCATCACCGCCCTGCTCAATTCGTCGACCATCACGACGGTGCTGATGGTTGGCTTTGTTTCCGCCGGCTTGATGAGCTTGAGTCAGTCCGTGCCCATGATCATGGGTGCCAATATCGGCTCGACGGTCACCGCGCAAATCATCGCTTTCGATGTGTCGCGCCTGACGCCCTTCATGCTCGCGATCGGTTATCTGCTGCACGCCTTCGCGAAACGCGCGCTGCTACGGCAGCTTGGTGGCGTCATCATGGGCCTGGGCCTGTTGTTCCTGGGCATCCAGTTCATGGGCGACGCCACCCGCCCACTTCGCACGTTTCAGCCGTTCATCGACGCCATGCAGGACATGGAGAACCCCTTGCTGGGCATCATCGTGGGCGCTGTCTTCACCGCCGTGGTTCAAAGCTCGGCGGCGACGATGGCCATTGTGATTGCACTCGGCGGCCAGGGACTGATGCCGTTGGAGGCCGGGATCTCGCTGATACTCGGTGCCAACATCGGCACCTGCGGAACGGCTTTGCTGGCCGCCATCGGCAAACCACCCGAGGCGCTTCAGGTCGGCATCGTACATGTCATCTTCAATGCCCTGGGTATCCTGTTCTGGGTGTTCTTCATCCCGCAGATGGCTGACCTGACGCGCTACATTTCGCCGTCACACCCTGAGCTGGAAGGGGTTGCGCGACTGGCGGCCGAAACCCCGCGCCAGGTGGCGAACGTCCATACGATTTTCAGCGTGGTCAGCACCTTGATCCTGATCTGGTTCACCGGGCCGATCAGCAGGATCGCCCAACGCATCGTTCCATCACGGCCCGTGGAAACGAAACCGGCTGGCGTACCGGTCTATCTGGACGAATCCTCGTTGACGGTACCTTCGCTGGGACTGGAGCGGGTTTGCCTTGAGCTGAGACGACTGGGTGAACATGTGCTTGGCGTCGTCCGACACGGCTCGGTCGCCGTCATCGAGGGCAGCATGGAGGACATCAATTTGTTGCTGGACCAGGACCGGGACAGCGATCAGCTGGCGTCCGCGATCCTCCACTACATCGGCCAGTTGTCCCAAGTAGAGCATTCCAGCCACGAAGGCCAACAGATGGTCGGCCTCGCGCAGGTCACCACCAATCTGGAAGGTGTAAGCGGCATCATCGCCACCAACCTGGTGTCGGTCGGCCAGCAAAGGCTTTCGCAAAGCATCGATCTGACGCGACTGCGCGATGAATCCACCAGGCGCTTCGCCGATGCCGTGCTTAGCAACCTCGAGCTGGCCATCACCACGATAGGCCACGCCAGCGGTGAAGCAGCGTCCCAGGTCAGCGCCGCGAAAGCGGATATCGACATGCTGGCTGCCGCGGCGCGGCAAAGCGTGCTCAATCGGCTGCAACTGGCCGACATGGCCGATGTGCAGAATTTCCGGCTGGCCACCGACCTGATCGAGCAGTTCAGGCAAATCGCCCAGCTCTCCCGAGCGATAGCCAAGCGATCCGAAGACTTCAACTAGTGCACCCAGCCAACGGTGACGTCATGAGCAAACAGAAAACCAAGAAGTCCGCGCCAGCGGAAAGCCCGCAAGCTGCCGCCGCGCCGAAGCTGAGCCGACAGGATTACGAAGCAAAAATCGCGGAGCTACACGGCGAACTGGTCAAGCTTCAGCTCTGGGCCAAGCATACTGGCGCCAGAGTTGTCGTCATTTTTGAAGGCCGGGACGCGGCCGGCAAAGGCGGCGTGATCAAGCGACTGACCGAGCGTGTCAGCCCCAGGGTTTTCCGCGTGATCGCGCTCCCCGCACCATCCGAGCGGGAGCGCACACAGATCTACTTCCAACGCTTCTTCAAGCACTTCCCGTCAGGGGGAGAGATCGTGATTTACGACCGCAGCTGGTACAACCGTGCCGGCGTCGAGCGCGTCATGGGCTTCTGTACGGACGACCAATATCACCGTTTTCTAAGAATGTGCCCGGCCTGGGAGAAGGACATCGTCGATTCGGGCATCACCCTGATCAAATACTGGTTCGAAATCAGCAAGGAAGAGCAGACACGGCGGTTCAACGAACGCATTCGCGATCCCCGAAAAATCTGGAAGCTCAGCCCGATGGATCTGGAATCGCATCGGCGCTGGTACGAATACTCGGAGGCGCGCGACGCCATGTTCGCCGCCACGGACACCAAGATTGCGCCTTGGTATGTGGTCGAGGCCGACGACAAGCGTCGGGCCCGCTTGAACTGCATCTCGCATTTCTTGAGCCTGGTCCCTTACAAGGAAATCCAGCACCCCAAGATCGAGCTGCCACCCAGGCAAAAGGCCAAGGGATACCGGGCGCCGGCGTACGACTATCATTTCGTCCCCGCAAAATACTGACTGCCATCCCGCCCCCGGGCTGGCCGCCGAGCCGGCGGGGTCGCCATCGAAAGATCCTGCGATTGGCTGACTGCCAGGCAAACGGATATCCCTGCGTACTTGATGTCACGCATAACGGGCACACTTTCGGCACTACCCACCTGGCGTACTGCCAGCCAGTGTGGGCGTCATTCGCCGTCCCCTGGAGATTCGCTCGTCATGACACCGCAGGAACAACAGCTACTCGATGATTTCCTTCTGCGCCTGGCTGCTGCCAGCGGCGTGGCCAAGGACCCTCAGGCGGACGCGTTGATTCACCAGCGCCTTGCCGGACAACCCGATGCGCTCTACCTGCTGGTGCAGCGCAGCCTGTTGCAGCAGCACGCGCTCGACAACGCCAAGGCGCAGATCACCCAGTTGCAGGCACAGGTGGCCGCGCAGCAAGGTGGCGGCAGTTTCCTGGGAGGACAACCGTCCGCCTGGGGCGCCACGCCACCGCCGATAGCTCCACAGGCCCAGCCGCAGCCCGCCGCGCCCAGCTGGAAGGATCGTCTGTTCGGCAGCGGCGCACCCGCCCAGCCGAGTGCGGCGCCGAGCTTCCTGGCGAGCGCAGCCACCACGGCAGCCGGCGTTGCCGGCGGCATGTTCTTGTTTGACGGTATCGAGAACCTGCTCGGCGGCCATCATGGCGGTGGCGGCTTGTTCGGCGGTGGCGGTCAGCCTTCGGTGATCGAGAACGTCACTGAGAACAACTACTACGACAACAATGCGGGCGACAAAAACTCGCGCGACGTCAGCGATCAGGACTTCGCGTCCACCGATTTTGACGATAGCAACGACGGCGGCTTCGACGACAGCAGCTGGTCTTGATCCTTGCTGGCCCGCGCGTGCGCTTCCCATCGTATGCGCGGGCCATCGCAAAGCCTCGCTCTGTTTCGCTCTCGTCTTAAGGCCCTGTTCAAGACCATTCGCAGGCACGCTGGCGACAACACCCGACGCCCCTCGGTAGGTGCCGCGGAAGTATTCTGAACAGAGTCTTGGGTTGCGCGCGAATCGAAGCGGCCTCCCCTTCCGGCTGGCAACCAATGGCCTAGCTGAAACGGTGGAGTACCCTGCTAGCCTTGTCGGGAAGTCATGCCACAGGGGCGTTTGCGCTTAACCGGAACTTGGCACGGCCAGGCGCACAGGGGTAATTTGCAACCCATTCGGGTGATCCATCGGATAACCTGCTGGCCAAATCCGTGCCCATACAAACCAGCAACCGGGACGTTGGTATGCAGAATCTGGAAAGCACCAAACTCGCCATCATTGGCCTTGGCTACGTTGGGCTGCCCCTGGCGGTGGAGTTTGGCAAGCGCTATGACACCGTCGGCTTCGACATCAACCGGGCGCGCATCGCCGAGTTGCGCGAGGGACGCGACAATACGCTGGAAGTCAGCGCCGATGAGCTTGCTGAAGTAGAACAGCTGCGCTTCAGCTCCGACTTGGCCGATCTGGCCGACCGCAATGTCTACATCGTGACCGTGCCCACGCCGATCGACTCGGCCAAGCGGCCGGACCTGACTCCGCTGATACGCGCCAGCGAAACGCTGGGCAAGGTGCTTAAGCGCGGTGACGTGGTCGTGTACGAATCCACGGTGTATCCGGGCTGCACGGAAGAAGTGTGCGTGCCGATACTTGAGCAAGGTTCCGGCCTGGTCTACAACCGCGACTTCTTTGCCGGCTACAGCCCCGAGCGAATCAACCCGGGTGACAAGCTGCATCGCGTCACCAGCATCCTCAAGGTCACCTCCGGCTCGACGCCCGATGCGGCCGATTTCGTCGACCGCCTGTACGGCTCCATCATCACGGCCGGCACGCACAAGGCCAGCTCGCTGAAAGTGGCCGAGGCCGCCAAGGTCATCGAGAACACCCAGCGCGATCTCAACATCGCGCTCGTCAACGATCTCTCGATCCTGTTCAACAAACTTGGCATCGACACGCTGGAAGTGCTGCAGGCGGCAGGCACTAAGTGGAATTTCCTGCCGTTCCGGCCAGGCCTCGTTGGCGGCCATTGCATCAGCGTGGACCCGTACTACCTCACCCACAAGGCGCAGGAAGTGGGGCACCACCCGGACGTGATCCTGGCGGGACGCCGTACCAACGACGGCATGGGGCCGCATATCGCCAACGAGGTGATACGCCTGATGGTGCGCAAGGGCATCAACCCGGTGCGCGCGAAGGTGCTGATACTGGGCCTCGCCTTCAAGGAAAACTGTCCGGACCTGCGCAACACGCGCGTGGTCGACATCGTGCACGCCCTGCGCGGCTACAACGCCGAGATCGATGTGCACGATCCGTGGATCAACGCAGCAGAAGCCGAACACGAATACGCACTGACGCCGATCGCGGAACCGCAAACCGGCAGCTATGACGCGGTGATCGTGGCCGTCGGTCATCACCAGTTCGTCGCGCTCGGCGCCACCGGCATCCGGGCCTTCTGCAAACCAACGTCGGTGATCTTTGACGTGAAGTATGTACTCCCGCGCGCCGACGTCGACGGCCGCCTTTGAATCGCTAACGGAATCGTCTCATGAAAGTGTTGGTCACCGGCACCGCCGGATTCATCGGATCTTACGTCGCGGAACGATTGCTCGATCGGGGCGATGAAGTCGTTGGTCTGGACAACCTCAACGATTACTACGACGTCACCTTGAAGAAGGCGCGCCTCGCGCGCTTCGCGAACCGCCCCGGCTACACGCATATCCATGCGGACCTGGCCGACCGCGGCGCCATGGAGCAGGCGTTCGCCAACCACCGGCCACAACGCGTCGTCCACCTCGCGGCGCAGGCTGGCGTGCGCTACGCCGCAGAAAACCCACATGTGTATGTGAGCAGCAACGTGGTGGGTTTCCTGCATGTGTTGGAAGGCTGCCGTCATCACGGCGTCGAACATCTCGTATTTGCCTCCACCAGTTCGGTGTACGGCGCCAACACGGCCATGCCGTTCTCCGAACACAAGTCGGCCGAGCATCCGCTCACGCTCTATGCTGCCACCAAGAAGGCCAACGAGCAGATGGCGCACAGCTATGCGCATCTCTATGGCATTCCGAGTACGGGGCTGCGCTTCTTCACGGTGTACGGCCCATGGGGCCGCCCCGACATGGCGCTGTTCCTTTTTACCCGCGCCATTCTCGCTGGCGAGCCTATCCGGGTCTTCAATCACGGCAAGCACAAGCGCAGCTTCACCTACGTGGACGACATCGTCGAAGGCGTGATCCGCACGCTCGATCAAGTGCCCGGCATCGATACGCATTGGAACAGCAACACCCCCGATCCGGCGAACAGCGGCGTCGCACCTTACCGTCTTTTCAACATCGGCAACGAACGTCCGGTGGAGCTGCTGCACTACATCGAAGTACTGGAGCAGTGCCTTGGCCGCAAAGCGACGATGGAGTTGCTCCCGCTGCAGCCCGGCGACGTTCCCGACACCGAAGCGGATGTAACAGACCTGATACAGACCGTTGGCTATAGGCCGCAGGTGTCGGTAGAAACCGGGGTCGAAAACTTTGTACGCTGGTACCGAGAGTATTTCCGTGTTTGATTGAAAGGGTCTCCAGGTAGCCCGGGATCACCTGCCCGATTCGCCACGGATCAGTTCCGCAAAGCGGCACCACGGCGTGCTTCAGCGGGTTCTTGGCGATAGGGGGATGGCGTGATCATCGATTACCGGATCGGGCCGCATGCGGCCGACATGGACGCGGATCTGTGCATCATCGGCGCCGGTGCGGCGGGCATCGCCATCGCACGATCGTTTATTGGCACGACGGTCAAGGTATGCCTCCTCGAAAGTGGCGGCAATAGCGGCGAGCAGCAAACTCAGGCGCTGTATGAAGGCAGCTCGGTAGGTGCCGTAGCCCTGGACCCGGGCAGCTCCCGCATGCGCGTTTTTGGCGGCAGCTGCAATTTGTGGGGTGGCGGCTGCATACCGCTGAGTCAACATGATCTGGACCAGCGCGACTGGGTGCCGCACAGCGGCTGGCCCATAGACTTTGGAGATCTTGAGCCGTATTACGATCGCGCCAGGGCCTATTGCCAGATCGACGCCCACGATTTTGTCGACGGCTCGTTTGTCACGCCAACGACGCATCCGCCGCTGGATTTCGAACAGTCCAAGCTGGTCAACCAGATCTTTGCACGAAGCCCGATCCTGTTCGGCCAGGCGTACCGCGACGAGCTGGAACGGGCACCCAATATCCAGGTGCTACTGCACGCCAATCTGCTCGAGCTTTTGCCGACGCCCGATGGGGCCATCGTGCAGGAGGCACGCATCGGCACGCTTGGCGGCTATCGCGGCATCATACGCGCCAGGCAATACGTGCTGGCTTGCGGCGGGATCGAAAACGCGCGCCTGCTGCTGCTTTCCGACTCGGTCGTGCCGCATGGCCTGGGCAACCAGCACGACCTGGTCGGGCGCTACTTCATGGACCATCCCAGCGGAAAACTGGGCACGCTCTCCACCGATGCACCCCATCGTGTCACTCGCCCATACGATCGTCGTATCGGCAAGGGCACGGCACCCACGTTTTCGGAAATCGGCTTGTCCCCTGAGGCCCAACGTCAACATCGCTTGTTGAATGGTCGCGTCCATCCGTTTGGCGTAGAAGGTCCGCTCCCCAAGGGCATTCGCGCCTTGCGCGAACTTCGCGCCGCCTTGCGGCGCCCCGTGCAGGATGAAGGTGCATTGCTGGAGGCGCGGCTGTGCGATGCGCTTCGAAATGGCCCCGCTACCGGGGCGGTCGCCGCACCCACAGATAGCCTGGGCACCATGGCGCTCAGGCTGGGTCTTGGCGTAGGCGACATTGCCCGCGCGTTCGTGCAGAAGATCGCCGACAAACCCACGGTGAGCAGCAGCCATATCGACCTGGTGGGTTTTTTTGAGCAGGCCCCCAATCCACATAGCCGAGTCATCCTCGGCTCCGAAACCGATGCGCTGGGACAACGCAAGGTAAGCGTGGAGTGGCGGCTGACGCCACTCGATCGACACACTTACCGTGCGGCCGCCACGTTGTTCGGCAACGAACTGGCGCGTACGAGTGGTGGCAGCTTCGAGCTCGAGTCCTGGCTGGAACATGATGATGGCGCCGCTCCCGACGTACACGGCACGGCTCATCACCTGGGCACCACGCGCATGTCGGATGATCCGCACTCGGGCGTCGTCGATCGTCATTGCCGAGTGCATGGCATGCAGAATTTGCATATCGCCGGCAGCTCGGTGTTTCCCACCGGCGGCTGGGCTTTCCCTACCTTCACCATCGTCGCGCTGAGTCTTCGGCTGGCGGACCAGTTGCGTAGCGTGCTCGCCAGCTGCGAAAGCACGGGCATGCTCTAGCGGCCATGCCGGCCATTCTGAAGCAGGTGTTTACGCACAGCGCCAGCGACGTTTTGCATCGTTGCGACTTCATGCTACCCGCCACGGGCGAAGCATGCGTCGTGCTCTTCGACAGCGTGCCATGGCGGCGCTTCAGCGAAACAGCTTTTGCTTCGCTGGATCAGCGCGAGCGCGAACGGGCTGCCCGATTCCGACACGAACGAGATGGCCATACGTATGTATTGGCGCATGCCATGTGGCGCCACGTACTTGGCCTGTTGCTGGGGGTAGACGCCGCTCAGGTCCCGCTATCCCATACCCGGTCAGGCCAACCGATACTCGCCGACTCGGCCTACGCCACCAGTCTGAGCCATAGCGGCACGCAGGTAGCCATCGCCATGGCAGATGCCGCAACGATCGGTGTCGACATTGAACTCTCGCCGCCGCATGCCGCCTTGCGCGACCTTGCCGACGTGCTTTGCTCCACCGATGAAGCCGCCTACCTGGCATCGCTTCCGCTTGCAGAGCACGAACCATGGCTGCTGGCGCTATGGACGCGCAAAGAGGCCTTGCTCAAGGCATTTGGCGTAGGCCTGAAGGAATCTCCTTCGGTCATGTCACTCACTGGCACGGGCGCGGTTGCCCCGCCCGCGTCCGCCGGCCAAGTACCCGCCTGTCGAGTGCACCCTCTCCATCTACCGGCCGGGCTGGTCGGCGCATGGGCAGCTCCAGTCGACGTGGCACGCTGTTCGTTATACGTCCTGGGGCCGCCGCAGCCGTAGCGACGACCGCCCAGTTCGCGCTTCCCACACCTAGGCGACATGGGTGTTTCACGCCTGAAACATAGGCATGACCGCTGGCAAAACTCTTACCTAAGTTACATCGACACTGCTAATTGCGCGGCTCTACTCTTTTCGCCTGCTGAGGGAAAACAGCGCAAATCTTAGGGGAAGGGGAAGTCGGATGCTTCGTTTCCTGCGTCGGCAATCCGTACGTTGGCTCTTGCTGCTCGGCTTGTGCGAGCTGTTATTGCTCGCCCTGTCCTTGAACATGGCCACGTACTTGCGCTATTTCCGCAGCCCGGATGAGCTCGCCGAGTTTTCGGTGCACATGCCGGAACGTGCGCTGGTATTCGGCACCGTCATCGTCATTGGCATGGTCGCGCTCGGCCAGTACCAGTCGCATATGCGCACCAGCCGTTTTGGCTTGCTTGCGCGCCAGGTCGTGGCATTTGCACTGGGTGGCACCCTGCTGGTGATCGGCTACTACGTGGTGCCACAGGCCTATGTTGGCCGCGGCGTGCTGGCCATGGCGCTGTCGCTGGGCTTTGCCCTGGTGCTGGCATTTCGTCTCGCCTTTCTTCGCCTGGTCGATGTCAATGCGCTCAAGCGCCGGGTGCTGATTCTTGGTGCCGGCCTGAGAGCTGCACAAATTCACAATCAGATGCGCCGTCGCACCGATCGGCGCGGCTTCTGCGTCGTGGGCTACGTGCCCCGCATGGACGAACCCGTGGCGGTGCCCAACGAGCAACTGATGCGGCTAAACGTGCCCCTGCAGTTGATTGTGCAGCGCGAGCAGATCGACGAGGTTGTCGTTGGCGTGGACGACCGTCGTGGTCATCTGCCAATGGACGACTTGCTCGAATGTCGCCAGATGGGCGTGACGATCACCGACCTGACCACGTTCTTCGAACGCGAGTCCGGACGCCTGCAACTCACCATTCTCGATCCTTCCTGGCTGGTCTTCTCGGGCGGCTTCAATGCCACGCCCTTGCGCCTGCTCAGCAAGCGCTGCTTCGATCTCGGCGCCGCCACGGTGCTGCTGCTGACGCTTTGGCCACTGATGCTGCTTGAAGCCTTGGCCATTTGGCTGGAGTCGGGCCATGGCCAACCTATCCTCTATCGTCAGGAGCGCGTGGGCGAACACGGTCGCACCTTCCTGTTGCTCAAGTTCCGCAGCATGCGCACCGACGCCGAACGCGACGGCATCGCCCGCTGGGCCAGCAAGAACGACGACCGCGTGACACGCGTGGGACGCATCAGTCGCAAGCTGCGTGTCGACGAACTTCCGCAATTGTGGAATGTGCTCAAGGGCGACATGAGCATTGTGGGGCCGCGGCCTGAGCGTCCCCAGTTCGTGGCCGACCTGGCCCTGCAGATTCGCTATTACAGTCTTCGGCACTGCCTGAAACCCGGCCTGGCCGGCTGGGCCCAGTTGAGCTACCCCTATGGCGCCACCGTCGAGGAGGCTGCCGAGAAGCTCAAGTACGACCTGTTCTACGTGAAGAACCACAACCTGCTGCTGGATCTGCTGATACTCATCCAGACAGTGGAAGTGGTGCTGTTCGGGCGCGGGGCGCGTTAATCGTTGGAGGCTGTTGGTGTGCTCGGCGCAGCGTCCGGTGTGCGCCCGGCGGTGCCCAGCGAGCGCAGGGGCGAGCTGTACCAGTCCACCACCTGGTCATCCTCGAAGCGAACCCATGAGGGGCCATATTCCCAGCGATCGCCGTGAAGGCCGGTTGGCTCGCCCACGATCGCGCGGACCTGTTCCGACGACATGCCGAGCTCCAACGTGGGCACGGTGATCCGTGTCCCCAACGGCGTTTCGTTGCCGGCCGTGGCACGCACCGGGGGTGCCGGTGATGAGGCTGGCGACGACATATAGTCCCACGCCAGCACGGCCATCGCGGCGGCTATCGCCAGCACGCTCAAACCGACGCGACGCGGTGCCCGGCGCTTTGCCGGCAGTGGCGTCGTACGCGCCGCCTGCGTCGTGACCTCGGGCACGGCAAACCGTACGCGCAGCGTGGCCCCGGGAAGACGACCGTGCTCACGCTGGAATTCCATGGCTGCACCGTACAACGCAGTAAGTCGCTGGAGGCGCTCGGCAACAACGGGGTCACCCACCTCTCCGCCCATGCGATCGGGATGCAGTCGCGCCACATGCCGCCGATAGGCTTGCTTGAGGTCGATCAAGCTGCAGCCTGGGCGCACCCCAAGCGTCCGGTATAGATCCAGAAAGTCGGTCTCGTTAGCCAAGCCGGTCCCCCCGTCGGCGTTTCCACCATGCCAGCGATGACATCGCTGCCGGACCGAGAGAAGACCGATCGGGAAGCGAACTGGCAAGCACGAACGATTCTTGACATAGTGTGATCCAGTTCGCAATATCTCTTTTCCGCTAGACAGGGGGATTGCGCCATGCACGGCCGCAGAGACCGCGTTGCTGCCCATTACCGGCGAGCCACGATCGCCACCCTGTTGATCGCGGGCGCCGCTGCTGCGCAGACCGGCACTCCCGTTGCCGCCGATGCGCCCGGCGCCCGTCCGGCGAATCTTTCCACGCCGACGCTGGGCGCCCATACCTTGCTGACGCATTCCGAGGGAATGGGCGTGTCGCCCGCCGTCACCGCAGCGATCGATACGCAGCCAGAGGGCAGCTCGCTCATCGTGCTCAATGGCGGCTATGCGGGAAATGCCGCTACGCCCGTCGACAGCTACGCCAACCATTGGAAACGCGTCGGCGGCAGCGTCGTCTATAACGGCTATGACGGTGCGTTCAACGTCACTGCCTATGTCGTGCCATCCGCCAAAGGGGGCAAGGGTCACACTGTGAGTATCGCCAAGCGCGGCAATCCAGCTGGCGAAATCTCGGTCCCGTTCGTCGAGATCATGCATGCCGGCGTGCTGAAAGATGTCGCGCAGGCCTACCCCGCCTCAGGGCTGGTGCTGACCAGCGGCAATGTCACCACGACCGGGCCTGCGATCCTGGTCGCCGTATGGTGGGGAGATGGCGCCTTCAAACATATGACGACACGCCCCGACAGTGGCTTCACCATGATCGACAGCTATCTGATGCTGCCAGACAACAGTGGCGTGCAGTCCGCCGTGGCGTACAAGCAGGTTGCCGGCGCAGGCACATATAACGTCAGTTGGATTGGCTCACCGATCCAGGGCGCCATACTTTGGCTATTCGCGTTCCAGGCCAATTAGGCCTGTCGCGCCGGTGCGCGATAACGGACCTCGAAGCGCGACTTAGCGACACGCTGGTTGATTTCATAGGGGGCGACCATGCTGGGCCAAATCATCTCACCAGCCGGCTATGCCGACATACTGGGCCGTGGTCGCACTAAAAAAGTGCCGTTGCTCGCACTCGCGCCTGAAACGCTTCGCACCGATTACAACCGCAAGCCATTCCTGGTCGGGCATGCCCTGCCCGAGCAATCGCTATTCGACCTTGACCAGCTCTTTGCGCTATGCCGCCGATTGCCTTCGGAGCAGATTCTCTACCGCGTCGGCAAGATCCCGGGCGACACGCCGCTCGAATCATCCTATGACGATTACAAGCAAGGCCTCACGCTCGAAGACGTGCTGCAGCACTTCGAGGAAAGGCAGGCCTATATCTGCATCAACAACCCCGAGCGCGACCCCACCTACAAGCCCTTGATCGAAGGACTGCTGGGCGAAATCGCCGCGCAGACCGACCCGCTCGACCCCGTCATGAGTTGGTATTCCACGTACATCTTCATTTCTGCCCGTGATTCGGTGACGCCGTATCACATGGACCGCGAGATGAACTTCCTGTTGCAGATACGCGGACAGAAGACGGTGTATCTGTGGGACCAGGACGACGACGAAATCATGAGTTCCGAGCAGAAGGATCGCCTCCTCTCACACATCGGTGGACGACCTGCATACCAGCCGTCGTTCGAATCAAAGGCTCTGGCTTTCGACCTGCAACCCGGCGCAGGCGTGCACCATCCGTTTATCGCACCGCATCGCGTGCATACCGGTCCGAATCTCTCCGTATCGCTGGCGCTGACCTACCGCACGCGGCAATCCGACATGTGGACCGACGCGCACCGCTTCAACGCGCGCATGCGTGGGCTTGGGCTGCGGCCAGCACCGGTGGGGCGCCATGCCTGGCTGGATCGCGCCAAATGTGGTTTGGCTCGTGCCGGACAACGCGTGCATCGCATGCTGGGGGCCACCGAGCACGATGCGGCCTGAGAGCAAGGCCTTTTAAGGGCTTTTGGAGAAAAACGGTCAGCTTGCTGCCAGCTTGCCGCTACGACCGAAGGAAGTCCCTGCGGGATGCCGTGGGCGTTTCGACTTCGCGCTCCTACTCCTTCTCCCCTCCGGGGAGAAGGTTGGGATGAGGGGCGGGTGCTTGCGACGACGCGACAACTAGGCGGTATCGCCAGCGTGCCGCTTACGCAGCGGGCGTTCCGAACCGCTGCCGCGGTCCGGGTCACTTTTCTTTTGCGGGCCCAAAAGAAAAGTAACCCAAAGAAAATGGCCTCAAGAGCTGGCAGCACTGCGGGGGATAGAAGCGTTGGAAGGTCTCGATGCTCGGAAAGGTGGCGGCCCATGGCGAGACACTGCCGCTACACCGCAACGCGCCTTCGCGGTGAGGACTTAAAACAGGGTTGGCCGAAGGTCGAGACGTTTGTTACAACCGAGAGATGGCTACAAAGCCTGAGCATTAAGCCCTCAGCGCTCCGGCGCGTTGCGGTGTAGCGGCGGTATCTCGCCATGGGACTCGACCGATCCGTCTGGCCACGTCCTTCAGGCTCGTGTCCCGCGTAATGCTATGAGCTCTTTAGGCCATTTTCTTTGGGTTACTTTTCTTTTGGGCCAGCAAAAGAAAAGTGACTCGAGCGCCGGCAGGCGATCGAAACGCCCGCCGCGTAGGCGGCAAGCTGGCCATAGGGCCCAGTTGTCGCCCAATCGCAAGCACCCGCCCCTCATCCCAACCTTCTCCCCTCTGGGGAGAAGGAGCAGAAGCGCGTAACCGGAACGTTCGCCGCGTTCCACAGGGATTTCCTTCGGCAAGCTGGCAGCAAGCTGACCCTCTATCTCCAAAGGCCCTTAAAAGGCCTTGCTCTCAGGCTGCATCGTGCTCGGTGGCCCCCAGCATGCGATGCACGCGCTGCCCAGCGCGCGCCAAGCCACATTTCGCGCGATCCAGCCAGGCATGGCGCCCCACCGGCGCAGGCCGCAGCCCCAACCCCCGCATGCGCGCGTTGAAGCGGTGCGCGTCGGTCCACATGTCGGATTGCCGCGTGCGGTAGGTCAGCGCCAGCGACACGGAGAGTTCCGCGCCGGTGTGCACGCGATGTGGTGCGATAAACGGATGGTGCACGCCGGTGCCGGGTCGCAGCTCGAAAGCCAGGGCCTTCGACTCGAACGACGGCTGGTAAGTCGGGCGATCACCGATGCGTGAGAGCAGACGATCTTTTTCCTCGGAGCTCATGATCTCATCGTCGTCCTGGTCCCACAGGTACACCGTCTTATGGCCGCGGATCTGTAACAGGAAGTTCATCTCGCGGTCCATGTGATATGGCGTCACCGAATCGCGGGC
>DASXND010000376.1:0-5297 GCA_036495265.1 Dyella sp. | reverse complement strand
GCGGCCGCAAGCTGGGCAACCGACGGCTGTTGCTGCTGCCAGGCCAGCGCGCGCTGATACATGTCGTGCAATTGCTGGAAGCCGGCCGGGTCTTCATCGGGCCGCGTCGTCTTCAGGCGCCTGGCGTAGGCCCGCTTGATCTCGCGCTCGTCTGCATCGTCCGCCAGCCCAAACCAAGCCAGCGGCGAGCTCATACGCTGGCCTCCAGCGAGTCCAGTGCCTCGCCGAACTGGCGACGGTGTTCTCGGATCAGGTGTTCGTCCTGGCTTTCCAGCACGCTGCGGAAGTTCGCGATCCACTGCTGCAGTTGCGTACGCGCGACCACGTATTCCTCATACAGCCGCTCGGCGCGCGCCATCATGGCGACGTTTTCCTGCTTGCTGCGCGGATGGATCTTGATGCCGTCCAGCGCTTCGAGGCGCGCGCGGATATCCGCCGGATCGAGCAGGCCGGGGTTCTGTTCCAGCACCAGCTCGTAACGCTGCTGGCTGGCCATCAGGGTCGCTTCGACCTGCAGCACGCCGTTGATGTCGTAGGTGAAGCGAAGCTTCACCGCGTTGTCCGCCATGCTGCGATGGGGTGGCAGCGGAATGTCCAGTTCGCCCAGCTTGATATTGCGCTCCACCATCGGGTTCTCGCCCTGGTAGACCTCCAGCGTGAGCTTGGTCTGGTTATCGCGCATCGGCTGGAACACTTCTTCGCGGCTCACCGGCACCGTACTGTTGCGGTGGATGATCGGCGCAAAGAAGCCGGTCTGCTCCTTGCCGCCTTCATCGCGACGTGACACCTTGGTGCCGAGCGTATAAGGGCAGACATCGGTGAGGATGACCTCGTCCAGCCGTTCGTCGCGCGCTTTCAGCCCGGCCGCGACGCAGGCCCCCAAGGCGATGGCCTGATCAGGATTGACGTGGCGCAGCGGCAGCCGACCGAACATGCGTGACACCAGCCGCGCCACCAGCGGCATGCGGCTGGCGCCGCCCACCAGGATGATTTCATCGAGCTGTGCTGGCTGCAGACGAGCGTCACGCATGGCACGCTCAAGAGGTGCGCGCATGCGCTGGACCAGGCTCTCGCTGAGTTTGGCGAAACGCTCCTCGTCGATGCGCCAGCCGATGCTGCGATCGCCAAGCCGCCACTCGATGCCGGTGCTGCCATTGGCGCCGAGCTCGCGCTTGGCAAGTTCCAGGCGGCGTCGCAGCTGACCGTGCTCCTGCGGCGAAAGCGCGCCGACCGAGATCTTCTCGTCGGCGCCGAACGCCGCTTCCATCACATCGAGAAAATCCTCGCCGCCGAGGAAGTTGTCGCCGGCGCTGGCATGGACTTCAACCACGCCATCGAACATCTCCAGCACCGATACGTCGAACGTGCCGCCACCCAGGTCGAACACCAGGAAGCGTGCACCGTCATGTTTTTCCTGCAGGCCGTAGGCAAGGGCGGCGGCAGTCGGTTCGTTGATCAGTCGCTCGACGCGAAGTCCGGCAAGTTCGCCAGCCGCGCGGGTGGCCTTGCGCTGGGCATCGGAGAAATACGCCGGTACGCTGATCACTGCCTCGGTGATTTTTTCGCCGGTGGCGGCTTCGGCATCGGCGACCAGCGAGCGGAGAATCAGCGCGGAGAGTTCTTCCGGGCGGAAGTTCTGTTGGCCAAGGCGGGTTTCGCGCGGCGTGCCCATCCAGCGCTTGAACGTGGCGACGCTGGCTTCCGGATGACTGACCAAGCGGTCGCGCGCCGCCTGGCCGACGATGATGTGTCCGTCGTCATCGATGCTGATGACCGAGGGCGTCAGGAAGTCGCCAAGGGCGTTGGGATATAGCACCGGGCCCTGCGCCCCATAGGTGCCGACGAGCGAATGCGTAGTGCCCAGATCGATACCGACGATCATTCCCGACGATGCCCCCTGTAGGTCAGGCGGGCAGTGTACACGCCGGCCGCTCGCCTCCCCATGTCCCGTCCGATGGGGGCACTCGCGTGGGAGGGTGCCGGCTGGTTAGTATTTCCGGACTCTCAAGGAACTGGCCATGCATACGACACCGCCCCCCGATAAGCCATTGCCGGATGGCGACGGAACTGAAATCACCGTTCCGCCGACGGCGCAGCGTCATCCGCCCGGCCATGGTCTGCTGGACGCGCTCGATATTGCCGGCCACGACGAAGTGCAGCACGAGGCGGCGCTGCGCGACTCGGCGCTGCGACCGCCGCGCTAGGCGATTTACACCAGCAGGGTTTTTACACCTTGCGCTTCCAGCGCCTGGATGAATTCGGCGGGTGCGGCGGTGTCGCTGATCACCAGGCCCAAGCTGCTCACCGGTGCGATGACCGAGAGACTGCGCTGGCCGAACTTGCTGGCATCCAGTACCGCGACCGTTTGCCGCGATACACGGATCATCAGCGCGTTGAGCGAAGCTTCCAGCGGGTCGGGTGTGGTAACGCCGATTTCGGGGTCCAGACCGTCGACGCCTAAGAACAGGCGGTCGGCAGAGAGTCGCAAGAGGGTTTGTTCCGCATCGGGGCCGGCCAGCGAATATGAAGTCTGCCGCAACAGGCCGCCCAGCATCATCACGCGCACGGCAGGCAGGCCGGACAGTTCCATCGCAATATTCAGCGCATTGGTGATCACTGTCAGCGACGTCCACTTTTGCTGGCGGATCTGCCGCGCGATTTCCACCGTGGTGGAGCCGGAGTCGAGGATGATGGTGTCGCCGTCCTGGATCAGCCGGGCGGCGGCCTGACCGATGCGCCGCTTCTGCGCGTGGTGGCGCGTTTCCTTGATATTGAGCGGGGTGTCCAGCTGCGCGGGGCCCGCGGGCAAGGCGCCGCCATGGGAGCGGGTGATCGCGCCGATCCGGTCGAGCGCTTCGAGGTCGGCGCGGATGGTAACCGCCGAGATGTCGAACAGCGACACCAGCTCCTCGACGGTAGCGCGACCCTGCTGCTCGACCCGTTCGACGATCCGGCGCCTGCGCTCCTCGACCAGCAGCTTCGTCGGTGGCGCGGGGGCCTTGCGTCCTTTGTTCATGGATCAGGGTATCCCTAGCAGGCGAGCGGCGTTGTCGTGATAGATCTTGCGCAGGATCTCGGGCGGCAGACCGACGCCATAGATCGACCAGCGGCCCTGCGGCGGCACGGCCGCTGGAGCGTAATCGAAATATTCGTCCTCTGTCTCCAGGAATCGATAGTAGATCTCGTAGAGCTCATCGCCGAGCAACTGCTGGGGTACGTCGTTGCCATAGGGAGCCGGCACGGCGTCGGTGCCGAACAGGATGCGGTCCTGGTAACGCTCAAAGAAGCGCCGGGCCTGACGGGGCTGCCGGCCCAGCTCGCTGATGCGCGCGCTGATGTCCACCTGCACGTTCGGATGACGGTCCATGCATTGCGCGATGGAGGCGAGGTCTTCCGCCTGGTTGCCGACGTGCATCAGGACGAAGGTGGTGTCCGGATGGCGGGCGATGACCCGGTCACGCGCGGCCAGCAGGTCGCGATGGCTGGGGTACTCAGGGCCATAGAACGACCAGTCCGGGTGACGGGCCAGTTCCTCGTAGCGCTCGTTGCTGCTGTTGCCGGGCAGGAAGAATGCTTCCGGATCGGAGGTGTGGATAAACACCGGCATGTTCAGCGCGGCGCAGGTTTCCCACATCGGTTGGAAGCGGGCATCGTCCACACCCACCAGCTCGCCCTGGTCGATGCCTTCGCGCAGATACAGGCCCAGTGTCTTCAGCAGCTTCAGGCCGGCGGCACCGATGCCACGCGCATGTTCGATCGCTTCGGCCTGAAGTCGGGGGTAGTCGGTTTCGGCGAACAGTTCGAACGATGGCTCGGTCATGGTGAGAAACCGACCGGGTGCGACGGCATCGAAGCGCGCGATGGTTTCCGCCAGTCCGCGCCCGGTGCCGCCGGTGAGATTGACCATGCTGCGGATGCCCTTGCGGTCCATCAGCGGCAGCAGCTCGGCCGGATCGGCAAAGTAGGTCATGGCCTGGCCGAGCGACACGCCACTACGCGTTTCGCTCATCCAGCTCAGATGCGTGTGCACATCGATCACCGGAAACGCCGGTTGTTCTATCCGCGTCACGGGGACGTGCAACATGCTGCGTGGCTGGAATTCCGCCAATCGCAGCGCGGTATCGCCCCCGCTGGGTGCCGTTTGCAACGGATTCTTGCTGCTGCCCCCGCCCAGCATGGGCGGAGCGCAGCAGCCGCAGCCGGTGCGCGTCACGCTGAGTTGATGGCGGCGATCCGCTTGGGATCGCCGCGCACCGTGTCGGTTTGCAGGAAGCATCGCCCAGTCCTGCTCAGCGCGGGTAGCGCGCCATGATGTCGTGCACGGCACGAGTGAGTGCCACTGCCTGATCGAACGGACGCAGCCACATATTGCGGCCGAACATCACGCCGGTCGCGCCTTGCTCCATATAGAACTCGACCTTGCGCAGCACGGCGTCATCGTCGTCGTCCTTCTCGCCGCCGGAGAACAGCACCATGGTGCGACCGGCGGAACGTACGACGCGGCTGCTGCGTGTGGCGGCATCTTCGTCCAGCGTGTTGTAGGGCTTGGGCGCAGTCGCGCGCTCGGCGTCGGGCTCGTGCAGTTTCACGATGTCGGCACCGAGTTCCAGCGCCACGCGAGCGGCATAGTCCTGCGCATACAAGCTGCCTTTGCCGCCCTTCGCATCGATCGCCGCGCCGCGTGGATACGACCACAGCACCAGCGGCATGCCGTAACGCTCACAGTCCTGCCGCACCTTCTCGAACTGGCGGAACTCATCGTGCTGGCGCGGTGAACCCACGTACATGGTGTAGCCGACGGCATCGGCGCCCAGGCGCACGGCATCTTCCACCGAGGCAAACAGCGGCGAGGTGGCCTCCGCATCGCTCGGAATATTGGTCT
Source organism: Dyella sp. (assembly GCA_036495265.1). Taxonomy (GTDB): domain Bacteria; phylum Pseudomonadota; class Gammaproteobacteria; order Xanthomonadales; family Rhodanobacteraceae; genus Dyella. The sequence continues at coordinate 415 of DASXND010000376.1, read as the reverse complement.
TGCCATTGAGCTTGAGGATCAGCGGCACGCGGCCGCAGTGGTCGGCCATGTACTTCTCGGCCAGGCCGATGCCCAGCGCAATCGCAGAAAAACCGCCGGCTTCCGCAAGGCGGAACTGGTAGCTCGGGTCGAGCGCCGGCGGGTGGGGAAAAAAGTCGGTCGGGCCGTGTTCCAGACCCTGGTCCAGCGGCAGCACCAGCAAGCTGCCGTTGCGCGGACCGCTGCCGTACAGCAGGCGCCATAGGCGGGTGCGTTTGCCATGCGAGAGAGACAATTTCGAAAACTTTTCGGAAGATTTCGAAAGTGCTTGTAAGCCCAGATTCATTTCGAATACCCTGCGTTTCGTGACAGAACGGTTTCACATTCAAGCGAATCGGGCGAAATGTCAATACTTGATAAGAAAACGAAAGCAAAT
>DASXND010000375.1:0-4730 GCA_036495265.1 Dyella sp. | reverse complement strand
TCGGTGACCACGGCATTGTCGACCTGGCCCACCAAGGCGACCAGCGAGAGGTCGCGCCCATGGGCGTCGAGCAGGCGGGTGAGGTCGCGCAGCTCGACGGTGCCCACGGAGGGGTCGAACAGCACGATGTCCGGTCCCAGCTCGTCGAGGGCGGCGGTCACCTGATCGGCGCTGGTGGCGCGCGCCGGACGAACGGCGATACCGCTGTTGCGCAGCAGGCTGATGATCTGTTCCGCGTCTTCGACCGACTTTTCGATGAAAAGGATCTTGATGACCTGGTCTGTTTTCATGGGCACGTCGAGCTATCCATTGTTCGCCGCTGCTGGTGGAGCCTGCCGTGACAGCAGGGCGCGGGCCATGCGTGGTTGTAGCGGATTCCGGGTGTCACTACCAGCGGAAATATTCTGGAAGTGACGCGGCCCACAGCCGAGGGTCCGCGCTCGGTCGCCGTGTGGCTCGCAAGAAGGTTCCAGGGCGCTGCTGTTACAGCGGCCGCTTGGACGCTTCGCCGCCGACTTCGCGCACCAGCTTGGGCACCAGATAGCCGGGCAGTTGCCGGCGCAGGTCGTCGACCAGGGCCAGCGCCCGGGCGTCATCGACCTCGAAGTGCGCCGCGCCCTGCACCCGGTCGAGCTGGTGCAGGTAGTAGGGCAGCACGCCAGCGGCGAACATGCGCTCGGACAGGGTTGCCAGCGCGTCGGCGTCGTCGTTGATCCCTCGCAGCAGCACCGTCTGATTCAGCAAGGTGGCTCCGGCATCGCGCAGACGGGCGCATGCCTGGTCGACATGGGTGTCGAATTCATGGGCATGGTTGGCATGCAGCACCACCACCTTCTGCAGCGGCAAGTCGGCCAGCCAGCGCTGGAACGCGTCGTCGATGCGCGCCGGCAGCACCACGGGCAGGCGGGTATGGATACGCAGGCGGGTGACGTGGGGGATATCCGCCAGGCCCTGGGTCAGCTCGGCCAGCTTGGCGGTGGCCAAGGACAGCGGGTCGCCGCCGGACAGGATCAATTCGCGGATGGAGTCGTCCTGCCGCACATGCTCGAGCGCCTTGCGCCACTGGCCGGCGGCGGCCATCTCGTCGCCATAGGGAAAGTGCCGGCGGAAGCAGTAGCGGCAATTGATGGCGCAGCTGCCGCTGGCAATCAGCAGCGCGCGTCCTTCGTATTTGTGCAGCACGCCCTGGGCCGAACGTGCGGCCATGTCGCCCACCGCGTCCACGCTGTAACCCGGCGCTTCGAGAAGTTCCGCCAGTTGCGGAAGCACTTGCAACAACAAGGGGTCGCGGGCATCGCCTTGGCGCATGCGCGCCACAAAACCGCGAGGCACGCGGAGGCTGAAGCCGGCGTCATCGGTCGGCAGCGCGCCGGCGAGATGTTCCAGGCCTACCAGAGACAACAGTTCGCGGGCGTCGGTGACCGCTTCGCGCCATTGCTGGCGCCAATCGGACGAGCCGACGGGTGTGGTCGTCGTAATGCGGGCGCCGGGGCTTGCGGTTATCATATGTGGCCCTGTGTCGGGCCAGTGCCCGTCAAACTGTTTATTTTAGCCGTTGTTCGCGGCGAGCGAAGGCCCTTCCGGAAAGTTCGGGGCCGGAGCCGCCGAGCCTACTCATTTGGAGCACATTGCATGGCCAGTTACGGTCTCAACGACGTCAAGAACGGTGTAAAGATCATCGTGGACGGCGATCCTTACGTCATCGTCGAGGCGGAGTTCATCAAGCCGGGCAAGGGCCAGGCGTTCACCCGCATCCGTCTGCGCAATCTGCTCAACGGCCGCAGCACGGAAAAGACCCTGAAGTCGAGCGAATCCTTCGAGGGCGCCGACGTGGTCGATACCGACATGCAGTACCTCTACAGCGACGGCGAGTTCTGGCATTTCATGCATCAGGAGTCGTTTGAGCAGCACCAGGCCGACAAGTCCGCCGCCGGTGACGCCGCCAAGTGGCTCAAGGGCGAGGAAGAGTGCGTGGTGACCTTGTGGAACGGTCGTCCGATCTCGGTGCAGGCGCCAAACTTCGTCGAGCTGAAGATCGTCGAGACCGATCCGGGCCTGCGTGGCGACACCTCGGGCGGCGGCGGCAAGCCGGCCAAGCTCGAGACGGGCGCCGTGGTCCGCGTGCCGCTGTTCGTGAACCAGGACGAAGTGATCAAGGTCGATACTCGTTCCGGCGAATACGTCAGCCGCGTCAAGTGACGCACTGGCGCGCGGGCCGTTGCCTGCGCCTTGGTCAGTTCGTCATCTCTCCGGCAGTGAAGAGTCGTTGGCGTGACGAACAAATCGTCATGCCAATAGGCAACCATGGGGCGGCCACCGCAAGGTGATCCGCCCCATGTCGTATCCAAATCATCGAAGAGCGAGCCTAAGGATGAGCCAGACCACCCCGCAAACCGTCGACCTGGTGATCGAAGCGCGTTGGGTCGTGCCCGTAGAGCCTCATGGCGTGGTACTGGATCACCACGCCGTGGCGATCGACAAGGGCGCCATCGTGGCGTTGCTGCCGATCGGTCAGGCTCGCACAGCCTATGCGCCGAACGAGCGCGTCGTGCTGGCCGAACACGCGCTGATTCCCGGCCTGGTCAACACGCACACGCACAACCCGATGACTTTGCTGCGTGGCCTGGCCGATGACCTGCCGTTGATGGTGTGGCTGCAGAAGCACATCTGGCCGGTGGAAGGTCAGGTGATCGGACCGGAATTCGTGCGCGATGGCGTCGAGCTGGCGGTTGCCGAGATGATTCGTGGTGGCACCACCTGTGCCAATGAGAATTACTTCTTCCCCGATGTCATCGGCGCCACCTATCGGCGCATGGGATTTCGCGCCGTGGTCGGCCTGCCGGTGATCGAATTCCCGACTGCCTGGGCGAAGACGCAGGACGAATATTTCGAGCGCGCCATCGAGGTGCACGACAGCTTCCTCGGCGATCCCCTGGTGGGTACCGCCTTCGCGCCGCATGCGCCGTACACGGTGTCGGACCAGAGCTTCGAGCGCATCCGCGTGCTGTCCGACCAGCTCGACATCCAGGTGCATCTGCATACGCACGAGACCGCGCACGAGGTGGACGAGGAGAAGAGCAAGAGCGGCCTGCGTCCGTTCCAGCGCCTGCAGAAGCTGGGCCTGGTCAACGATCGCCTGATTGCCGTGCACATGACCCAGCTCACCGACGGCGAAATCGCCGCCTGCGCGGAAGCGGGCGTATCCGTGGTGCATTGCCCGGAATCCAATCTCAAGTTGGCGTCGGGCTTCTGCCCTGCCGAGAAATTGCGCCAGGCCGGTGTCAACGTGGCGCTTGGTACCGATGGTTGCGCCTCCAATAACGACCTGGACATGTTCGGCGAAATGCGTACGGCAGCCTTGCTGGCCAAGGCGGTTGCCGGCGATGCGGCTGCTTTCGATGCGGCGTACGCGCTGCGTGCAGCCACCCTCAATGGCGCGCGTGCGATAGGTCTGGAAGACAGGATCGGTTCGATCGAGGTCGGCAAACAGGCCGATCTTGCCGCCGTGCGCCTGTCCGATCTGGAAACCCAGCCGCTGTTCCATATCGCCTCGCAGCTGGCCTATGCGGTCGGTCGTCACCAGGTCAGCGATGTGTGGATCAACGGCGTACGAAAGCTGGCCGCGCGTACGCTGGTGGATATCGACATCGACGCCGTGCTCGCCAAGACGCACGCCTGGCGCGAACGCATTGCCGCCATCGACGCGGGTTGAAAGGAAGGCACGATGAACCGCTATCTCGTCATGGCCATGCGTCGCCCGACGTTCGACCCATCGATCGTACAGCCGCATAAGGATTTCCTCGAAGGCCTGCGCGCGGGTGGGCGCATCGAACTATCCGGTGGCTTCAGCGACAAGTCGGGCGGTGCCTATCTGCTGCTCGCCGAGCATTTCGACGAGGCGTTGGCCATTGCGCATGAAGATCCGGCCCACGTCAGTGGCGGCTGGGATATCACGGTATACGAATGGCAGGCGCGTTAAGCTCTGTCACTGGGAAAAAAGGAAGCGTTCGATGCAAGCTGCGGCCAATGTAAGCCCCGAGGAAATCGCCCGTTTCGGCAAGCTGGCGGCGCGCTGGTGGGACCCGGATGGCGAATCCCGTCCGCTGCATGATCTCAACCCGGTGCGTGCTGCCTATGTCGCGGCGCGCGTGGATCTGCGTCGCGCCAAAGTGGCGGATGTCGGCTGCGGTGGCGGCCTGCTCAGCGAGGCCCTGGCGCGCGCGGGTGCCGATGTCACGGGCATCGATCTCGGCGAGAAGGTCATTGAAATCGCACGCCTGCATTTGCACGAATCGCGAATCGAGGCGCCTGACCTCCACGTCGACTATCGCGTGCAGTCGTCGGCCGAGTTGGCCGCGGCGGAGCCGGAAGGCTTCGACGCGGTGTGCTGCATGGAATTGATCGAGCATGTGCCGGACCCGGCTGCGCTGGTCGGCGATCTGGCGCGTATGGTGAAGCCGGGTGGTGTGGTGGTGATGTCCACGCTCAATCGCACGCCGGTGGCGTTTGGCGCGGCCATTCTAGGCGCCGAGTACATCACCCGCATGTTGCCGCGTGGCACGCATCATTACGCGCAGTTCCTCAAGCCATCGGAGCTTGGCCGCCTGATGCGCCACGCCGGGCTGGAGCTGGACGACGTTTCCGGCCTTGGCTACAACCCGATCAATCGCAAGGCCTGGTTGAGCCGCATGACCGCGGTGAATTACCTGATCAGCGCAAAAAAGCCGGCA
>DASXND010000374.1:0-4648 GCA_036495265.1 Dyella sp. | reverse complement strand
CGCTGGAAGCAAGCTGTCGATGGATTTCCCGACTTTGGCATGGGCTTCGGCAATCCCGACTTCGTCCAGTACGCCAAGGCCTACGGTGCGCAAGGCCACCGCATAAGGTCTACCGATGCGCTCTTGCCGACGCTTGAGCTGGCGCTGAACGCCGGCGGCGTGCACCTGGTCACCGTGCCGGTGGACTACAGCGAAAACACGCGCGTGCTTATCGATGAACTAGGCAACCTGGCCGACAACATCGACTCGATTGAATGATCTCCTGGTCAATCAAGGGAGATCGACGGGCGACGGCGAGCTCGCCTTGAGTTTCAATGCCAAGTCTGCGCGAGGGAGCCGGTCATTTGCCCAGGTCCCACCAGCAGCATCGGATGACGGCAGGCAGTGCTTGTCGTGTGCGAGAGGCGCGCCGTGGTTGATCCGCTTCCCGACATCATTGCTCCGCGCCTTGCCGTGCTGTTCTGCGGGATCAACCCGGGCATGCTGGCGGCGGCCACGGGACATCATTTTGCCGGACGAGCGAATCGGTTCTGGCAAGTCATACATCTCGCCGGCTTCACGCCACAGGAAATCCAGCCCGAGAACGATCGCCAGATCCTTCAATACCAATGTGGCCTCACGTCGGTGGTCAAACGGCCAACCGCACGGGCGGACCAGTTGTCGCCGGGGGATTTCAAAGCTGCCGCCACCGAGTTCGAGCAGAAGATTGCGCGTTATCCACCTCGTTTCGTCGCCTTTCTCGGCAAGGCGGCGTACGCCGCGTTATCGAGTCAACGCGAGATTGCCTGGGGTTTGCAAGACGCCACCCTCAAGGGCTCGGCCATTTGGGTGCTACCCAATCCCAGCGGACGGAATCTTTCATTTACACTCGATCATCTAGTCGAGGCTTACCGGCAACTCTATCTGTTAGCACGAGAGGTTTGAGCTTGACCCACGCACCGGTCACGCGCCATTCCCTCAGGCCCTGGTTACCATGGGGCCGGATACGTAACGATTGTTCGGTACGCTCCATCGCCACGGCAGATCTTTTGCGAGCCGGATGCCGATTCGCGGCCCACCCGTTAGTCCTTTCGGCGGCGCGGTGCCGTCGTCAACGATGGCATAGCCATCGCGCGCGCCTACCAGATCAATGCCATTTTGCGTCCCGGTGATGCCCATGGCTTGCGTCAAGCGAGCCGGCCCACGGCACAGGTCACGGTCCTTGGTCGCCCACGGGCGCGCATCACGCATTCGCTCCAGCCCATGCAACGGCTCCAACGCTCGTATAAGCACACCCTCGCCCGCCGGCATGCACACGCAATTGCAACACCAGTGCATGCCGTAGGTGAAGTAAACATACATATGCCCGGCGGGGCCAAACATGATGGCGTTTCTCGCCGTCTGGCCACGAAACGTATGCGCTGCCGGGTCAATAGACCCGACATAAGCCTCCACTTCGACGATGCGACCCGCACGGCCGTCTGCGCAGGCCAGGATTTTATTGAGCAAGCGTGGCGCCACGGTGGTCGCCGGCCGTTCGAAGAAGGACCGCAGCAAGAAGGTTCCCGGCCAAACGACCGCCTTATGGGTTCTTTTGGCCATCCAACCGCTCCGTCGATTGCGCCGATGACTACATTCTAGGCGTTCCGAACGTTGCCCCATGGTCAAGATGTCCCAAAACAGCGCCTTGACGCCTGCCACCATCACGACCGATCGAAGCAAGCGCGCACCATCTCAGGCCCTACCCTGTTCGGTGAGCCCGAGGCGACCTGCCGCCGCGACGGCTTCACCTCGCGAGCCGACGTCGAGTTTGCGCAGGATCGCCGATATGTGATGTTCGACGGTCTTCTCGGATCGAACGATCCGGCTTGCAATTTCGGCATTCGACAGTCCCTTGGCCAGCAAGGTCATCACGTGCCGCTCGCGCAAGGTCAAACCGGCGGGACTCGCTGCGGTCGTGGCTCTAGGGCCACGGGTCACGCCACGCACGCCGGCCTGACGCAGCTGCTCGCGACAACGCTTGACGGTGGCGAAAGCACCTAACGCGGTGAACATGGCCAGGGCCTCGAGCTTGCTTGCTTCGTCGCCATCCAAGAGCGCAAATGCGCGCATGTAGGGGCAACCGAGTTGCTCCCAGGCCGCAGCCGCAGCCCGCCAGTCGCCGTCCCATTGCAACGCGTAAGGATCTTCCACGTCCTGGTAGCGCTCCTGCATGGCACCGAGCTTCCAGCACCAGAAGCCCAGTTCGCCAAGCGCACGCCGGTCGCGCAGCTGCTTAGCCAAGTCGTACGCATGCAGCACCAGGGCATCGGTCAAATGGGTATCACCACGTAGCCAGGCCGCCTCCGCGCGGGCCGCAGCGATAGGTGCAAGCCGTTGCAGCTCGCCGGTGGTGCTGGCCAGCTCGCTGGCTTCGTCGAGCAGTTCGCTGGCGCCGGGGTCGCCACGCCGCAAGCGGATCCTTGCCAGCACGGCCAACGCGGGAATGCGGGTCACCGGCGCCACCGTGGAGCGCGTAATGAGTTGGCCGGCCAGCGTGGCGGCGGCATCCCAACGTCCTTGCTCGAAATCCAGGCGCGATTGCCATGCCAATACGTAATTCGCCCATGAATCGAGGTCCCGGTCGGCGAAATACACCCTGGCCGCCCGGATCGTTTGCAACGCGGCCGGATAGTCGCGGACGATGACCTCGGCGCTGGTCAGGTTCGCGTACGCACGCGCGACATGCTCGCCATAGCCTCGTTCGAGGGCCAGATACAGGCTTTGATCAAGGAGAGCCTTGCCTTCCACATCGCCACTGGCGTAGAGCGCCGTGCCCACATTGTTCAACGCGTGAGCCAGGACTTCCGCATCGCCGATCTGCTTCGCCAGATCGATGGCATCGCCCCCCCACGCGACGGCTTCTTCGGTCCGTCCGGCGAGCATATATAGCTGCGAACGATTGCTCAGCGCCCAGGCGAGCTCGCTATCTGGCGGCAGGCTCCTAAGCAGTTCCACCGCCTGGTCCGCGTAGACCTCGGCCTCACCATTGCGCCCGACAAACCAATGCATACGCGAAAGCCAGCGCAACATGTGTCCCTCTTGCCGCTTGTTGCCCAACTCACGCCAGATGGCCAGCGCTCGCAGGCTTGCGGCAATGGCGATGTCTGCCTGATCGGTGAGGTAACACTGGTACGCGCGCTGCTCAAGCAACTCTGCCTGAGCCTGCCGGGGCAGTTTCTCTGCGTGTGCCAAGGCCATCGCATAAAGGGTTGCCGCCTCGCTGTGCGAACCATGCGAGATCGCCTCCGCCGCGGCTTGCGGCGCATATTTCAGCACCGCCGCAACGTCCCCAGCCCCGGCCGCGTGATGTACCAGACGCGCCATTGCCACCTCATCGTGGCTCGCCTCCAGGCAGGACAGCACGCGGGCGTGCAGCGCAGCGGCTAGTGGCTCGGGTAAGGCTTGCTCCATCGAGATGCGTGCCAGTTCGTGCCGATAGGCATAGAAGCCGTTTTCCGCCGTAAGCAATCCACAGGCGAGTGCGGTCGAAATCCCTTCGACGGTCGGCGCGAGCAAGGCGTCGACCGTGCTGACCTCGATGCGAGTCGGCACGATGGCAACCAGGTCAAGCAGGGCACGCACCTCGGGTGGCTGCCGCGCGGCGCGTGACAGTACGGCGTCCCTCACCGTAGCCGGCACGCCATCGGCACCCAGGACCTCCGTCACGAAAAATGGATTCCCACCCGTGGCGGCGAAGATACCTTCCGCGGCGCAGCCCGATCGCTGCGCCATGCTGGCCACCCCCACTTCGGACAAGGGGAGCAACGGAACGCGGATCAACGTGTCCGCCGGCAGATCGCCGAACACCAAGCGCAACGGATGCCGTTCGCCCAGTTCGTCGTCGCGATAGGTCAGCAACAGCAGTGCATGAATCTGGTGAATGCGCCGGGCGAGATACTTGACCAGGTCCAGTGTCGCCGCGTCCGCCCAATGCATGTCCTCGAGGACCAGCAGCGTCGTGCGGGGCGATTGCTGCAGATCGGCAAGCACGGCCGCGAAAAGCCGAGCCCGCAGCCCGTCCACGCCAAGCATGCCTTGCAGATCCGTATCGAAGGCATTCGCCATATCATGGAGCGGGCCCAGCGGCCGGGGCGAAAACAACGCCTCGCAGCCACCCCAAAGAACGCGCTCTTCGGAGCACTCACTGACCAGGCGCCGGACGAGCGACGTCTTGCCGATGCCCGCCTCACCGCTGACCAACACGGTAAGTCCCGCGCCCTGGCTTGCCCGCCCAACCGCATCACGCAAGCGTTGCAGGGCGTAATCTCGCTCGATTAAATCCACCGCCTCGGCTCCTGGAACCCGCCTGATTGTCGCACCAGGCAGGTTCGGAGCGAGTAAATCACGGCGCCCTGCATGCGCCCTCAACGATCAGGCCAGGTAGCTGAATGGGAGCCAGGGCGTTCTGAGGCGGGTGGCTGCTACCGACTTGTGACCATCGCGCCCCATGCCGAGATAGAAGTACGGATCGAGCACTGTTACTTCCGTAATGCCGTGCACCGGCAGCTGGTTGCGTTGACCTACCTGGCGGATGGCCTCGGGTGTGGACGCGTCATAGACGCAAAACGTCCTGGTCCGGTCGAGGCTCACATAAGAGTGCACCCAGGTGACACCCTCTTCTGCATTG
>DASXND010000373.1:0-5911 GCA_036495265.1 Dyella sp. | reverse complement strand
CGCAACTTGCTGCGCCAACGCCTCGGCGATGCGGTCCAGGTCAATCGTTCGTTACGCGAGGAATTGCTGAGCCAGGCCGAGCGCACGCGCAATCTCGAAGATGCGGTGGCCAAACTCTCTGAAAAGACGCTATCGGCGCATGACACCATGCTGCTCGATGAAACCGAGTCGCTGTTGCGCATGGCCAAGGAGCGCTACGAGTTGTTCCACGATGCGCAGGGCGCGGCGGCTGCCTATGCGATTGCCGGGCAGACGCTGGCGGCGGTCGACGATCACGCGTTTTCCGGGTTACGGCAGAGCATCGCTGCCGAACGCGAAGCGCTGGCGAGGAGTCAGCCGGTCAGCGTGAGCGCATCGCTGGCGACCTTGACGAGGGTGCGCGCAGCGATGACGGATTTGCCGCTGAGGCCACTGGATACCCCGGCCTCGGGCTCGACGAGCGGAAGCTGGACGCGCATCGTTGCTGCGCTCGCTGACGTCGTGAGGGTGCAACGAACCAATGGTGCGCCGTTGTCAGTGGCGGATGCGCGCTTTGCGCGCGAACTGGCCGGGATCGACCTGGCGCAGGCACAGGCGGCGCTGCTCGCGTCCGACCACGATGGTTATGTCGCTGCGCTCAAGCGCGCCGACGCGGGTATTGCCGCGCAGTTCGACGAGAAGTCGCCCGCCGTGGCAGAGGTACGCGAGCAGTTGGCAAGCTTGATCGCGCAGCAACCGACCACGTCGGTGCAGTTGGGTGCCGCGCTGAGCGAATTGCGCAACCTGCGTTCGGTACACGCGCTCAAGCCCGCCAGCGGCAACGGCGCGCCGGCCGGGGCCAAGCCATGAAGTTATGGCGCTGGATCCTGCTGCTGGTGATCCTGGCAGCGCTCGCTGCGTTCGGCTGGCATTGGGTGGCGGCAGACCCGGGCTATGTGATGGTGCAGCTGCGCGGCTGGCAGGCGGAAACCACGGTCGTCGCCGCGTTGGTCCTGTTGCTGGTGGCGTGGGGATTGCTGAGTGCGCTGTGGTTCCTGCTGCGCTGGCCCTTTGGCGCATTTTCGCGCCGGCATCGCCGAATCAGCCGCCAACGCATGCGTGAAGGCCTGATTGCCTTGATGGAAGGCCGTCACGGCGACGCCGAGCGCGACCTGCATCGTGCCTCGCGACTGGGCAGCTTGCGTGCACCTGCCTTGCTCGCTGCCGCGGAAGCGGCGTCCCGCCGTGGCGAAAATGGCCGCGCCTTCGCCGCATTGGACGAGGCAGGCCAGGACGCACCGCGTGCCGCGCGCGTGCTTCGAGCCCGCGTGCTTCGTCGTGACGGCAAGGCTGCCGAAGCGGTGAACCTGTTGGCACCGGAAGCCGATAGCAACCTTCTCACCCCTGGTGGCTGGCGCGAGCTGGCGCTGGCATCGCTGGCCAGCGGCGACACGCGGCGTGCACGCCAGGCCTTGGAGCCGCTGCAGAAGAGCGGCGCCTTTGGCATCCGTGGTTTTGCCGCGCTCGAAGCGCAGGTGCTTGCTGCGGCCTTGCGCGCTGCGCCGGATGCCGCGTCGCTCAATACGCTGTGGTCCCAGCTGCCCAAGGCGCAGCGCCGCGTGCCTGCAGCGATCGACTCTTATGCGCGGCGCGCGGCCGCGTTCGGCATGGTCTTGCCGGCCATGGACGAAGTGGAATCGGCGCTACGTCGTGAATGGTCGCCGCTGCTGATCGAAACCTACGGTGCCTTGCGCGGCGACGACCTGGAAGCGCGCCTGCGCCGGGCCGAGTCCTGGCTGGACGCCCATCCCAACGATGCCGCGCTCCTGCTCACGCTCGGTCGCATGTGCGCGCGAATGAATTTATGGGGCAAGGCCAGCAAGTTCCTCGAACGTTCACTGGCGCTGTCACCGACGAGTGCCGCCTGGGAAGTGCTCGGCGATGTCCATGCCGGCCAGGACGATGCGGCACTGGCCCAGCGTTGCTATCGCAATGCGTTGGCGCTGGCGCGCGGCGAATCCGTCGAGCCACTGCCGCAGGATGGACGTTCCACCAAGCTGGATACGCGCCCCATTGCCGTGGAAGAGCGCAGCGAGCACGGCGTCCCGCGCTTGCCAGAGTGACACCGGCCTGGCTGGCGCTGAGCATCAGGGGATCAGCTCCTCAGCCCTTAGGCTCAACAGGACGCACCCAGCGAGCCTGCACGCGCTCGCCGATACCCACGACCAGCAAGGCGCAAGCGATCCCGAGCGCCACTTCGCCGATGCGCGTCAGGGCGACGATCCAGAACGTCCCGGTATGCGGCACCAGCATCACGATGGTGGTGGTGCTGCCGCTCAGCCGCCCGGCGCTGCCGACGCCGAACAGCCAGCATGCGGTAATCGCAACCACGATGGCAGCCGCATAGGCTGGATAGGTTTCACCGGCGATCAAGACGGCGCCCAGGCCCGCCAGGCCACCGACCAAGGCACCGATGATCTGGTCGCGCGACGAGGTGCGGGTATCGAGATAGTTCTGCTGGGTCACCGCAATGCTGGTCAAGGCCGCCCAGAACGCTTGTTGGGTATGCAGCAGCAGGCCCAAGCCATAGGCCGAACTCGCGGCGACCAAGGCGAGTAGAGCCAGCCATAGGCCTTGCGCGGCGCGGTGTGTCCAGGGCAGGCGACGGTAGACCGCTGCCATGCCTTCCTGAAAGCCAAGCAGTTGGCGCACATTTTCGCGCAGGGACAGATGCTCGTTCATGATCACTCCGTGCCGTGCTTGTGCGGAAAGGTGGCTACACCGGCGTCAGGTTGGCATAGGCATAGACCAGCCACTTGCTGCCGCTGCTGGAGAAATTCACCTGGATACGGGTATGCGCGCCGCTGCCTTCCGCGCTGACCACCACACCTTCGCCGAAGCTGGGGTGGCTGACGCGCTGGCCCAGTTGCAGCGGCATGCTTTCCTGCAGCGAGCTGGATGCCGCGCCGGGACGGGCGCCGTACAGCGGGCGACTTACCTGCACGCGCGGGCGTACTTCGTCGATCAGCTCCGGTGGAATCTCGGAGAGGAAGCGTGAAGGACGCGCCAGCATCTCTGCACCATGCATGCGGCGCGACTCGGCGTGGGTGATGAAAAGGCGTTCGCGCGCGCGGGTAATACCCACATAGGCAAGGCGGCGTTCTTCTTCCAGGCGGCCCTCGTCTTCGACCGAGCGCTGGCTGGGGAACAGGCCTTCCTCCATGCCGACCAGGAACACGATCGGAAATTCCAGACCCTTGGCCGAGTGCAGCGTCATCAGCTGCACGCAGTCGTCCCAGGCTTCGCCCTGGCCTTCGCCCGCTTCCAGCGCCGCATGCGAGAGGAAGGCGGACAGTTCACTCAGGCCCGCCTCGATATCGTCCTGGGTCAGCTCGAAACGACTGGCGACGTTGACCAGTTCGTCCAGGTTCTCCACGCGCGATTCGGCGTTGCCGCGGCTGTCCTTCTCGTAGAAGTCGCGCAGGCTGGTTTGGATGATGGCGTGATCGATCTGTTCGGCGAGCGCCAAGGCGTCGCCCACGCCCGCGCCGGCAAACGCGCGGGCCATGTCGTCGATCAGCACCAGGAACGCCTTCACGGCGTTCTTCGCGCGTCCGGCCAGCTCTTGGCCGCCGCTGAGTTCGCCCAGAGTGGCTTCCCACATCGAACTGTTTTCGGCGCGGGCGCGTCGACGCAGCACGTCCAGCGTGCGATCGCCGATGCCGCGCGGCGGCGTGTTCACCGCGCGCTCGAAGGCCGCATCGTCATGGCGATTGGAGGACAGGCGCAGATAGGCCAGCGCATCCTTGATTTCCGCACGATCGAAAAAGCGCTGGCCGCCGTACACGCGGAAGCGGATATCGCGTTGCATCAGCTGTTCTTCGAAGTTGCGCGACTGTGCATTCGAGCGATACAGGATGGCGCAATCACGCGCATCGCCCTGTTCGGCGATGTACTCGCGGATGCGCTCGACCACGAAGCGCGCCTCGTCCTGCTCGTTGTACGCCGCATACAGGGCAATGCGCTCGCCTTCGCCGCCGTCGGTCCACAGCTGTTTGCCGAGACGGCCGCCATTGCGCGCAATCACGCTGTTGGCGGCCTTCAGGATGGTCGAGGTGGACCGATAGTTCTGCTCCAGCTTGATCGTCTTGGAACCGGGGAAGTCGCGCAGGAATTGCTGCACGTTTTCCACCTTGGCGCCGCGCCAGCCATAGATGGCCTGGTCGTCGTCACCTACGACGAACACCTGGCCGGTGCTTCCGGCCAATACGCGTATCCATGCGTATTGCAGCGAGTTGGTGTCCTGGAATTCGTCGATCAACAGATAGCGCCAGCGCTCGCGGTAGTGCTCGAGCACATGCGGGTTGTTCAGCCATAGTTCGTGCGCACGCAGCAGCAGCTCGGCGAAATCGACCAGGCCGGCGCGGCGGCAGGCATCCTCGTAGGCCTGATAGATCTGGACCAGGGTGCGTGTCATCGGATGATCGCGATGCTCGACGTTGTCCGGGCGCTTGCCTTCGTCCTTCCAGCTGTTGATCTGCCAGGTGGCCTGGCGCGGCGGAAAGCGCGACTCGTCCAGCCCCAGTCCGGTGATCACCCGCTTGACGATGCGTAGCTGGTCGTCCGCGTCGAGTATCTGGAAACCCTCGGGCAGCCCTGCCTCGCGCCAGTGACGGCGCAACAGGCGATGGGCGATGCCATGGAAAGTGCCCACGGTGAGTCCCTGGGTGCCGCCGGGGATCAGCTGCTCCAGGCGCGCGCGCATCTCGCCTGCGGCCTTGTTGGTGAAGGTGACTGCAAGAATCGCCCACGGTGGTATCTGTTCGACCTGGGTGAGCCAGCCGATCCGGTGGGTGAGCACGCGGGTCTTACCGGAACCGGCGCCCGCGAGCACGAGGTAATGGCCGGGCGGAGCGCAGACCGCTTCGCGCTGCGCGTCGTTGAGCTTGTCGATCAGGTGCGAGACATCCATCCGACGCATTGTACCGGGGTGGTCAAGGGCGCGGTTTTTTTGCGGCCGGGCCGAGACCCCGGAAACGCTTGAACAAGATCTCACCGTCATTCCAGCGAACGCTGGACAAGCGCGAAGCGCGCAGAACGCCCGCAGGGCGGCCCCGAAGGGGCGAGCGTAGCGAGTCATCCAGTGCCTTTCGTGCGGTGCAAAGTCACTGGATGACCAGCTTCGCTGTTGAGAAGCGCCTCCAGTGTTCGCTGGGATGACGGTGAGGGGGAATGACGGTGAGGGAGAGGATGGTGGCGGAGGGCGCGTTAGTAGTAGAGGTGCAGGCTCAGCAGGTGCTGCGAGAACGTAAACCACAGGGCAACCAGGCAAGCCAGCAACAAAATCAGGCTAGCCAACTTGCGCCACCAGCCGCCGGGCTCTCGCCACGCATGCCAGGCATTCAAGGCTACGGCGATGGTGCCAAGGCAGGCGAGCAGTCCGACCAGCTGCAACAGGCGCAGGCGGGTGTCGAGCCGCGAGGTGCCCATCTCAAGGCGCGGCAGCATCAGCCACCAACCAGCGGCAAACAGCAGCTGCAGGATCGCCGTGACGCAGCTCAGGCGATACCAGCGACCGGCCGACTCCGACAGCTCTGCTGGCCTATCGCGAACGCGGCGCAACAGGATGGCGAGGGGCCAAGAGAGGGCGGCCCACAAGAAGATGGCCAGTGTCCCGCCCAGCAACGGCTGCATCCGCGCGGGCGCTAACCAGGCGGGTATGGGCAGGAAGACCTGGGTGGGTGCGAGTTCATCGATGGACAACCAGCGCAACTTGCCATCCTTCACTTCGGCACCGAGATGGCTGCCGCTGGTGTCATCGAGCCATAAGAACGGCTTCACTTCGCGCCAGTGGGCCGGGCCAACGAGATGATCGAAAAGCGGCGTGCGCAGCGTGCCGTCCGGCGCCATGCTGACTTCCTTCTGCGTGAACAGATTGCGCAGCGCGCGGAAG
>DASXND010000372.1:0-2859 GCA_036495265.1 Dyella sp. | reverse complement strand
AGGCCGGCGCGCTGCCCTGCGAACACGAACAGCCCCATGATCACCAGCGCTATGGCGAGTGTCAGCAGGTAGAACTTGAACAACATGGCCAGCACCGCGGCGCCGGTGGCCAGCGCGGTGATCAGCGGCAGGTAGGTAGGTTGCGGCAGCACGATCACCTGTTCCGGCTCACCGGAGGTGACGTGCACGCCGAGTGCCTCCTGCCAGCCATTGCGTGCGAAGCCGAGATAGCCTTCGCCGCGTGCCAGCGACAGCGCGAGCTTGTCGGGGGCGACGTGCTCGGTGCCGGCGCCGACACGGGGGATCGAGGCGAAGGCGTAAGGTACCGGTGGAATCGGCATCGCCCATTCCAAGGTCGTCGCATTCCACGGGTTGCGTCGAACGCGACGCCCGAAACGCAACTGCACGATCATGTCGATCACCACCATGCCGAAGCCGATGGTCATCACGAAGCTGCCCACGGAGGACAGCAGGTTCAGCCAGTTCCAGCCTTCGTCGCCGCTATAGGTGAAGACGCGCCGCGGCATGCCCAGCAGGCCGGTGAGGTGCATCATGAAGAAGGTCAGGTTGAAGCCGATGAAGACCAGCCAGAAGGCGGGCACCGAGAGTCGGTATGCGGCGGTACGTCCGGTCAGCAGCGGCAGCCAGTAATAGAACCCCGCAAGCATCGGGAAGGCCAATGCGCCGCCGACCACGTAGTGCATATGCGCGACGATGAAATAGGTGTCGTGGACCTGCCAGTCGAACGGCACGATGGCGAGCATCACGCCGGTCAGGCCGCCTGCCGTGAAGACGAAGAAGAAGCCGAAAATATAGAGCATCGGCACGTCCCAGCGGGGCCGCCCATGCGCCAGCGTGGCAAGCCATGCAAAGAACTGGATCGCCGTCGGCACGGCCACGATCGCCGAGCCGGCTGAAAAGAAAGCGAGTGCGAGATGCGGAATGCCCACGGTGAACATGTGGTGCACCCAGATGCCAAAGCTGAGGAACGCGAGCGCGATGATCGCGACCACGATGGCCCGGTAGCCGACCAGTGGTCGGTTGGCGAACACCGGGATCATGGTCGACAGGGCGCCGGCCATCGGCAGGAAGATGATGTAGACATCGGGATGGCCGAACAGCCAGAACAGGTGCTGCCAAAGCAGCGAATCGCCACCACGCGTCGGATCGAAGAAGGGCAGGCCAAAGGCGCGTTCGGTCTCGAGCAGGATCGAGCCGAGGATCAGCGGCGGAAACGCCACGATCATCATCAAGGCCGTGACCAGGATGTACCAGCCGAAGATCGGCATGCGGTCCAGCGACATGCCGGGCGCGCGCATCTTCAGTACCGATACGATGATCTCCACGGCCAGCGACAGGGCCGATATTTCCACGAACGTGACGCCAAGCAGCCATACATCGGCGTTGATGCCCGGCGTGTAGACGTTGGAGCTCAGCGGCGTATACATGAACCAGCCGGTATCCGGCGCCACCCGCGCGATCAGCGATACGGTCAGGATCGTACCGCCCAGCAGGTAGCACCAGTAGCCGTAGGCGGTGAGCCGGGGAAAGGCGAAATCGCGTGTGCCGAGAATCTTCGGGGTCAGGTAGACCGCGAAGCTCTCCACCATCGGGATGGCGAACAAGAACAGCATCATGGAGCCATGCATGGTGAAGACCTGGTTGTAGGTCTCCGCATCCATGAAGTCGCCATTCGGCGTCGCGAGCTGCACGCGGGTCAGCATGCCGAGTACGCCCGCGATGGCGAAGAAAAGGAACGACGTGATCATCATGCGCATGCCGATCACCGAATGGTTCACCGCCGCAAGACGCTGCAGACCCGGCCCGGTGGCCCATATCCTGGCGAGCTGACGATGCAACCGCAGGGCCAGTGCGCCTTCGGGTGGCTGTTCGACGCTTGCGCTCATGGCTCCGCCTTCGTGGTTGCCACCGCGCCGGCGAGTGCCGCGGGGTAGTCTTCGGGACGATCGACGATGACCAGGAAGTGCATCCTGGCGTGGCCGACGCCGCAGAACTCATTGCATTGGCCTTCGTAGCGACCGGGTGTATCGGCCTGGATGCGCAGGTGGGTCACCTGTCCGGGCACAGCATCGATCTTGCCGGCGAGGCGCGGCACCCAGAAGGCATGGATGACGTCCTCGCTGCTGACATCGATGTCGACCGGCGTGCCCGCGGGCAGATGCAGGACGTTGGTGGTTTCCACGTTGCCCTGGTCGGGATAGCGGAAGGTCCAGACCCATTGGCGGGCTATGGCCTCGATGCGGGGCGGCGAGTGTCCGGGCAGCGGCAGGAGTCGCTCGCCGGCCAGCAGTCCGTAGCAGATGAGGGGCAGCAGGATGACGGCAGGAAGCGCCAGGCCACCCAGCACGATCCAGCGCGAAGACGGCACCCGCGAGCCCCAGCCGGGGCGACGGATCACCAGCAGAAAGATCGTGATGACCAACGTAAAGAGCACGGCGGCACCGGCCAGCATCACCCACCACAGCGAGGCTATGGATGCGGCGGACGGCCCGGAGGGATCAAGCGTCGACAGCGGACCGCTGCAGCCGCAGAGCGCCGCGATCAGTCCGGCCTGGACCATCACGTGCGGAAGACGACGATGCTGCGAAAACAGGCGACGTACCCGCTGCAAAGGACCACGGCCATGGCAAAGCAAGGCGATTCCGAAGCTCAGCCCACGAGCCGGGTCCTGCTGGAAATGAAGCGGCTGGACGTGGGTTCCGCGGTGGCCCTGGTCGGGCACCCGCTCCACGTGATGATGGTGCATTTTCCGGTCGCCTTCGTGGTGGCGACGTTCGGCATCGACATACTGTACTGGTGGTCGGGTGACGAATTCTGGGTACGAGCCGGCGTGTGGTC
>DASXND010000371.1:0-2616 GCA_036495265.1 Dyella sp. | reverse complement strand
GTTGTGTACGCGCAAAAAGCGAATGCCCCCACGCGCAAGCCGGTTACCGTACCGTCGTTGCGTGCGATGAAAGCGGAAGGTCGTCGCATCGTCATGCTTACCGCTTATGACGCGACGTTTGCGGCGCAGCTGGAGCTGGCGGGTATCGATATCGCTCTGGTCGGCGATTCGCTGGGCATGGTGATCCAGGGGCATTCGAGCACCTTGCCGGTGACGCTCGATCACATGGTCTATCACACCAGCATCGTGGCGCGCGGCGTTTCCTCGACCTTGCTGGTGGCCGATATGCCGTTCATGGCCGATCGCGACGTCGCGCATGCACTTGAGGCCGGCGCCCAGCTGGTGAGCGAGGGTGGTGCGGCGATGGTCAAGATCGAGGGCGCGTCCCCCCATATCCTCGAGGCCATTTCGGCCCTGGTGGAACGCGCCATCCCGGTGTGCGCCCATCTGGGCCTGACACCGCAATCCGTGCATAAGTTTGGCGGCTTCCGCATCCAGGGGCGCGAGCAGGACGCGGCCGACCACATGGTGGCGCAGGCGCAAGCGGTAGAGGCCGCAGGTGCTGCCTTGCTGGTGCTCGAAGGTATCCCGACGGGCTTGGGTGAGCGCATCACACGAGCCGTTTCCATCCCGACCATCGGCATCGGCGCCGGCCCGCATTGCGACGGTCAGGTCCTGGTGCTTCAGGACATGCTGGGTATCACGCCGGGCAAGCGCCCGAAGTTCAGCAAGGACTTCCTCGCAGGACGCGATTCGGTGGCTGCGGCCATTGCGGCCTACGCCGAGGATGTGCGCAGCGGCGCTTTCCCGGCTCCTGAACACTGCTTCGAATGAAGCGATAGAGCAGAGCAAACATGCAGACTGTGCAAGACGCCGCGGCGCTGCGCGCCATGATCCGCGGTTGGCGCGGCCAGGGCCTGACGGTGGGTTTCGTGCCCACCATGGGTAACCTGCACGCCGGCCACCATTCCCTGATCAAGCTGGCCCGCGCCCGTGCCGACCGTGTGGTCGCCAGCGTGTTCGTGAACCCCACCCAGTTCGGCCCGAATGAGGATTTCGAGCGCTATCCGCGCAGCCTCGTGCAGGACCAGGGTGGACTGGCCGAGCATGAGTGCGATCTGTTGTTTGCGCCGGAAGTGGCCACCATGTACCCGTTCGGTGCGGAGAACAGCGTGAGTATCCACGTGCCCCAGCTCACCGAGACGCTGGAGGGCGCCCATCGCCCCGGGCATTTCGATGGCGTGGCTACCGTGGTCTGCAAGCTGTTCAACCTGGTGCAGCCGGATCTGGCCGTGTTCGGCCAGAAAGACTTCCAGCAGCTCAAGGTGATCGAGCGGATGGTGCGCGACATGTCGCTGCCGGTGAAGATCATGGCGGCACCGACCCTGCGTGCCGACGACGGGTTGGCGCTCAGCTCCCGCAACCAGTACCTGTCGACCGCGGACCGCGCGCTGGCGCCGCAGGTCTATGTGACCTTGCAGCAGATGCGCGAGCTGATCGCCAAGGGGCACGCCCGTACGGTGGTCGAGCAGGCGGCGGCGTCCAAGCTGGCGCGGGCCGGCTTCGATCCGGACTACGCGGCGATCCGCCGCATCGAGGACCTGGCCGAGCCGGCCGATGGCGAGCGTGAGGGTCTGGTCGCCCTGATCGCCGCGCGCCTGGGCCAGACCCGCCTGATCGACAACTTGCCGTTCGACTGAGCGTCCCCATATTGCGATCGTCAGGCAGGGTAATGTTGCGATGCGGCGTTCCCCCGCTGGATAATATCGAGCTACGCGGGCTGTACCTGCCGGAAACGAAGTCATGAATCTGAACATGCTCAAGGCCAAGATCCACCGTGCGACGGTGACCCACGCCGAGCTCCATTACGAAGGCTCCATCGCTATCGACGGCCTGCTGCTCGATGCCTCCGGCATCCGCGAGTACGAGCAGATCCATGCGTGGAATATCAACAACGGCAAGCGCTTTGTCACTTACGCGCTGCGTGCCGAAGAGGGTTCCGGCATCATTTCGGTCAACGGCAGTGCGGCCCACCGCGCCCAGCCCGGCGACCTGGTCATTATTGCCGCCTTCGCCCAGCTGTCCGAGGCCGAAGTCGAGCAGTTCCAGCCGACCCTGGTCTACGTGGACGCCGACAACCGCATTTCGCACACCAATCGCTCGATTCCGAAGCAGATGGCCGTGGCCTGAAGGCCTGCGCCCCGCTGATTCGCGGGGCGTGCCGCTATGCAACATCGGGCTGGTATCAGGGGCCATGAGCTGCGTAAGATCGGGGTTCCCTCCCGCCACGCATGAGTACCCATGTCGCCCGATCGCCGTTCGTCCTTTCTGGCAGAGCACGTTGACCGTCTTGCACGCACTCATCTGCGTGAATTGCTGAAGGACACCGCGCGCGGCAAACGCCTGCGCCAGCGGGCCGGGCCGATCCTGCTGGATTTGAGTCGCCAGAAGCTGGATGAGGCGGCCCTGGAAGCGCTGGGCGCGCATGTCGAGGCCAGCGCTTGGCAGGCCGCGCGCGACGCCATGTTCGCGGGCGCACTGATCAACACGTCCGAACAACGTGCGGTGCTGCATACGGCGTTGCGCGCCAGTGGCTCGCAGCTCGCTTCGCCGGCA
>DASXND010000370.1:0-25456 GCA_036495265.1 Dyella sp. | reverse complement strand
GCCCGACGAACTCTTGCCCTTGCCGTTACCGGTGTTCACCACCAGCACCCCACGCTCAATGGTGGCGCGGGCGATCTTGCGGTCCACCAGTTCCTTCTTGCGCTGCATGCGTTCGCGATGGCGTTCTTCGGCGGTCATTGCGTCACTGCCTGATGGATCATTCATGAGTCGGTTCCTCGGCCAAGCAGGTGATGAGGCCCTGGCTTCTATGACAGGACGTTTATGCTTGCTGCGCAGACGGGTCGGCGCGCTTCGCCATCAGCGTGGCCATGCCGGCATACGCCACCAGGGCGACCGTGACATAAGCCTGGGTGGTACGCACGAACAACGGGCCCCACTGCCATAACCGCGATACGTACTCGGCAACATGCGGCTGCGCGTAACGACCGCCCAGCCAGTAGAAGGCGCCATTGGAAATGGCGAAGGAAAGCGACGAAGCCAGCAGCGCCACGCCCCATGCCCCGATCAATGGCGCGGCGCTGGCGTGCAGGCGCGGCGCATACCAGCGACCGCCATACCACAGCACCGCGTAGGCCAACGGCAGGAAGGCATAGGCTGGCGTCACGCAGAAATCGCTGACACCTGCGTAGTGGATCGACGCCCAATCCAGACCCACGGCAAGCGCCACCAGCGACGCCAACATCCAGTGTCGGCGTAGCATCAGGCCGCCCATGAAAAACACGGCCATCGACGCATCGGGCAGATGCATCACATCGCCAAAATGCTTGAAGCGGGTGGATAGCATGACCAGCACCAGCAAGCCGAACAGCAAGATGGATCGCGAACTCGACGGTAACTTCATAAGGTGACTCCCGGATGTCGGTGAAACGTCTAGTAGGAATCACGCGGGGCTGGACCGACCAGCCCCGCGCTTGGGCTTATGGCGCCGGCTGGTAGCGCAGGGTCAGCATGGTGTTGCGACCCGGCTGGTTGTAGTACCAGGCCGTCTCATAGTTCTTGGCGAACACGTTATTGAGCGCCAACTGCAGCTTCCAGCTGCGATCCAGCGCATAGGCCACGCGCAGGTCGGTCAAGGCGTAAGCGCCCAGTGGATGCTGGTTGGCCAGATCGTCGTAGCGACGGCCTGCGACATACCAGCTGCCCCCCACGCTGAACGCACCGAAGCTGCGGTCCAGGTCGACGCGTGCGGTCTGGCGGGCACGGCGCGGCAGCAGGTTGCCGTGCTGGTAGCCAGGCGTTTCATCGCGCGGATCAAGCCACGTGGCCGTACCCGTGACCAGCCAGCCTGCGACGTGCCCGCTGACTACGCCTTCGGCGCCACGAATACGTGCATCTTCGACATTGCCTGGCAGACCAGTCGAAGCGTCATAGGTGATCAGGTCGTCGACCTTGTTGCGAAATGCATTGAGCGACCAGTAGCCCCAGCCGTACGTGCCACGCAGCCCCAGCTCGATGTTCTGCGACTTTTCCGGCTTGAGGTCCGGATTGCCGTAGTACGGGTAATACAGGTCGTTGAACGTGGGCGCCTTGAACGCGGTGCCGTAGCTGGCCGTCAGGCGCAAGGAGCGGGTGAAGTCCCAGCCCCACAGCACGCTGCCCGTGTTCTTGCCGCCGAACTGGCTGTTGTCGTCGCGGCGCACGCTGGCCTGCAGCGATTGACGCCCAAAGGTCTGCTGCCACTGCACGAACACACCGCGATCGATACGGCTGTCCACCGCGTAAGCCGTGCTGCTGTCCACTTCGTCACGCTGCCAGTCGAAACCGGTGCTGAGCAGGCCAGCGCCAACACCGATATCCGCCTGCAAGGAGCCGATGTCGCGGTGGGTGTCGAAGCGGTCGACGTAGACGCCCTGCAGGTAATCCTTGCTGAAGTCTCCGCTGGTGCCCACGCTCAGGGTAAAGGTGAGGTCCTTGCTGGGACGGTAATGCAGACGGCCGCCCACCACCTGGGTCGCACTTTCGTCGGAATCGGAATAGGTGCCGTCGTAATAGTTGTGACCCTCGCTGCGGAACAGGCGGACGTCGGCATCCCACTGTTGGTCGAAGCGATAGCCGCCCTGCAAGGTCACGGCGGTGTTGCGATAGCCGTCCCTGTCGGGCTGGTCCGCAAAACAGGCGGCGCCGACTTCGGCTGCACCCACGCGACAGGCGTTGATGCCGTCGGTCTGGTCATGCGAGGCCTGCAGCGCATACCAGCCATTACCAGCCTGTCCTGCCAATCCGGCCGCACCGGCAAGATGGCCGTAGCTGCCCACACCCAGGCTAAAGCTGGGTACGAAGGCGCCCTCGGGGCGACGGGTAAAGATCTGGATCACACCACCGATGGCCTCCGAGCCGTACAGGCTGGAGAACGGCCCACGCACGATCTCGATGCGCTCGATCTGCTCGACCGGAATGTCCTGCAATGCCGCCGTACCGGTGGTGGCCGATCCGATCTTGATGCCATCGACCAGTACCAGCACATGATCGGCCTCGGTGCCGCGCAGAAATATGCTGGTGGCCTTGCCGGGACCGCCGTTGTTGGCCAGCTGCATGCCGGGCGTGCCACGCAGCAAATCCGCCAGCGATGCTGGCTGCAGCCGCTCGATATCGGCGCGATCGATCACGGTGATCGCCGAAAGGGTCTGATCCTGGGTCTGCTCGGTACGGGTGGCGGTGACCACGACGCCGCTGAGATCGGTCGTCGCCTCGTCCGCGAACGCCGACGAGAACACGCTCAACAACGCCGCCGCCAGGATCGTCTGGCGGACTTGGGAAATCTGAAATGCCACAGCAATGCTCCTCGACCGCGCCTGCCCGTGCGGTCTT
Source organism: Dyella sp. (assembly GCA_036495265.1). Taxonomy (GTDB): domain Bacteria; phylum Pseudomonadota; class Gammaproteobacteria; order Xanthomonadales; family Rhodanobacteraceae; genus Dyella. The sequence goes on along the minus strand of DASXND010000370.1, from coordinate 22,687 downwards.
GCATGAGATGAGGAACAGGCGTGAGGAGACGTGGCGGCCGTGCGTGAGGCACGGCATCCATGACATGGCCCGCCGCCTGTCTGGTCGTACCTCGAGGCCGGTCTCCGGGCTCGCGAGCGAAGGCATCGGATGCCTTCCGGACCAGCGCCTTCCCATGCCTAGGCACAGTGGCTGTTGCTGACCGTTTACTCGCCTACCGTTGCGGGGGCAGCTCCGGAATTGGCGCGTGCAACGAGCACACGCAACCGCACCGGATTCCCGTTTCAACCGCCAACGCAATGTTGGCGGTCACCTCAGGCCGGGCGATCTTAGCAGCATCGGCCAGGGATGGCTTGATCGAACGTTGGAGTGCGGCCAGCGCGTCGGGCCGGGTAGGTACTGTCTAGAAACCGTCCCGAAACTGGCGCGAGATTGAAACACCAAAGCGTTGTCATTGATGCCCGCGAATCCCCGGCTGGCATCCCCCGCGCCAGCCCCCAGCCCGGAGCGCGGCATGGACGAGATCGACGACGTCAATCGACGCAAATTCCTCAGGATGGCTGCCGCATCGGCCGGCGGACTGGCCGTCCTGTCAGCCCTTCCCCCGGTCATCCGCCAGGCGCTGGCCACGCCCGCAGCTAGCGTGACCGGCAGCATCGACGATGTGCAGCACATCGTGATCTTCATGCAGGAAAACCGCGCCTTCGATCACTACTACGGCAGCCTGGCTGGCGTGCGCGGCTTTGCCGACCGCGTTCCCGCACCGCTACCGGGTGGTATGCAGAACGTGTGGTACCAGCCCTACTCGGGGAACTCGGCCGGCCACATGCTGCCGTTCCACATGGACACCACGACCACCAGCGGCATCTGCGTGAGCGCGCCGGCCATGAGTTACCCGGTGGACATCGCCATCTGGAACAACGGCAACTTCGACGCCTGGAACACCGCGCGCCCGGCCGGCCTCGGCATGGGCTATTTCACCCGCACCGATCTGCCGTTCTATTACGCGCTGGCCGACAACTTCACCCTCTGCGACCAGTATTTCTGCTCCACCCTCACGCAAACCAACCCCAACCGACTGCATGCGTTCACCGGCAGCAATGGCTTGTCGGTAGGGCAGCCCGCCGTGCTCGACAACACCGAGCCCGGCGCCGGCTTCAGCTGGACCACCTATGCCGAGCGCCTGCAGGCCGCCGGCATCAGCTGGAAGGTCTACCAGGAAGACAACAACTTCGACGACAACGCACTGGCGTGGTTCGCTTCGTTCAAGCACGCATCGCCCGGCCAACCGCTCCACGACCAGGGCATGGCCACGGTGCCCGACCTGGTGGCCGCCTTTGCCAACGACGTGGCCAACAACACCCTACCCCAGGTGTCCTGGATCATCGCACCCGACTACCTCTCCGAGCACGCAAACTTCAAGCCGGCCTACGGCGAAAATCTCAGCGCGCAACTGCTTGCCGCCCTGGTCGCCAACCCCAGCGTGTACGCCAAGACGGTTTTTATCCTCAACTACGACGAGAACGGGGGCTTCTTCGATCATGTGCCGCCACCCACGCCACCGTCCTCCTCTGCCGATGGCCTGTCCACGGTCAGCACGCGCGGCGAAATCAGCAACGGCCAACCGATCGGCCTGGGCTTTCGCGTGCCGATGATGGTGGTCTCGCCCTGGACGACGGGCGGCTGGGTGTGCTCGGAAGTGTTCGATCACACCTCAGTGTTGCGCTTCATGGAAAATCGATTCGGCGTCGCCGAACCCAATATCAGCGCGTGGCGACGTGCCGTCTGCGGCGACCTTACCTCGGCCTTCGATTTCAGCGGCAGCCAAACGAGATGGCCGAAGCTACCGGCGACCACCGGTTATTCGGCTCAAGCCGACCTCGAATGCGCAACGCGCCCCGTGCCCAAAGCACCCATCACGCAGTCGATGCCTGTCGCCGAATCATCGAACACGCGACCGGCGCGCGCGCTGCCGTACGAAATCGACATCCAGGGCAGTGTCGACCCATCGGAGGGACGCTACGGACTGGAGTTCATCAATACCGGCACGGTCGGCGCCGTCTTTCAGGTGTATGCCGCGAATCGCAATGATGGACCTTGGCGCTATACGGTCGAAGCCGGCAAGACGCTCGCCGACTACTGGAGTGCGAGAACCCGTAGCCAGAGTGTCTATCAACTCGAAGCACACGGGCCGAACGGCTTTCTTCGGGTATGGCAAGGCAAGCTCGAGAGCGCGGCGGTCATGCCGGAGATTTCGCTGGCTTACGACCCAAACAGCAACCGTGTGCAGCTGATCATGACCAACACGGGTACGGGCACGTGCACGTTTACCGTCAGCAATGGCTACTTCAGCGAAGACGTGCGCATTTATGCCGTGCCCGCGCGTGGCAGCAAGACGGACACCTGGGACCTGAGCAGCTTCGCCAACTGGTACGACTTGAGCATCACCGTGGCGGAAGCGAATGGGTGGTCGCGGCGTGTTGCGGGACATATGGAGAACGGTGCGGCAAGCCGCAGCGAGCCGCACTGAGCCAGGCCCAACAGCTTCCGCCCCGGATAAAGACTCAGGGGCGGGAGCTGAGTGCCTTGTCCCGCGGCTTAGCCCTGCTTGCGGAAGACCAGGTGCCCACCCTCGGCATCCACCGCGATGGTGTCCCCGGGCGAGAAGCGACCCTCAAGAATCTCCCGGGCCAGCGGATTCTCCAGTTGCTGCTGGATCGCGCGCTTGAGCGGGCGTGCGCCGTAGACGGGATCAAAACCCACGTTACCGAGCAGGTCTAGCGCCTTGTCACCGATCTCCATCTTGAGCTGGCGCTCGGCCAGACGCTTCTCCAGATAGGTGAGCTGGATCTTGGCGATCGCGCGGATCTGCTGCTTCTGCAGCGGACGGAACACCACCAGCTCGTCCAGGCGGTTGATGAATTCCGGGCGGAAATGCGCCTGCACCACGCCCAGCACGCTCGCCTTCATCTGCAGATAGTCCGCTTCGCTGTCGCCCGCTTGCTCCTGAATCATCTGCGAGCCAAGGTTGGACGTCATCACGATGACGGTATTGCGAAAATCCACCGTACGACCCTGGCCGTCGGTGAGGCGACCATCATCGAGCACCTGCAGCAGGATATTGAACACATCCGGATGCGCCTTCTCCACCTCGTCCAGCAGGATCACGCTGTACGGACGGCGACGCACGGCTTCAGTCAGATAGCCACCTTCCTCGTAGCCGACATAGCCCGGAGGCGCACCAATCAAACGGCTGACGGAGTGCTTCTCCATGAACTCGCTCATGTCGATGCGCACCATCGCGTCCTGCGTATCGAACATGAACTCGGCCAAGGCCTTGCACAACTCGGTCTTGCCCACGCCCGTAGGACCCAGGAACAGGAACGAGCCATACGGGCGATTGGGATCGGACAAACCGGCACGCGCGCGACGGATCGCGTCGGATACCGCTCGCACGGCTTCGTCCTGGCCCACCACGCGCTTGTGCAGCGCGGACTCCATTTGCAGCAGCTTTTCGCGCTCACCTTCCAGCATCTTGTTGACCGGGATACCGGTCCAGCGCGACACCACCTCGGCGATCTCTTCCTCCGTGACGCGATCCTTCACCAGCTTGAAGTCCTGCGTTTCGGCGGCCTGCGCGGCGGCAAGCTGCTTCTCCAGCTCCGGCAAGGTGCCGTACTGGATCTCGCTCATCTTGGCGTAGTCCTGGCGGCGCTGCGCGGCCTCCAGCTCGACGCGGGCAGCTTCGATCTGCTCCTTCACCTTGGTCGCGCCCTGCAGCGCAGCCTTTTCGGACCTCCAGATCTCGTCGAGGTCGGAGAACTCGCGCTCCAGCTTCTGGATGTCCGCATCCAGATCCGCAAGGCGCTTCTTGGACGCCTCGTCGGTTTCCTTCTTCAGCATCTCGCGCTGGATCTTCAGCTGGATCAGGCGACGCTCAAGGCGGTCGAGCTCTTCGGGCTTGGAATCGATCTCCATGCGGATGCGCGAAGCGGCCTCGTCCATCAGGTCGATGGCCTTGTCCGGCAGCTGGCGATCCGCGATATAGCGATGGGATAGCGTGGCCGCGGCAACGATGGCCGGGTCGGTGATCTCCACCCCGTGATGCACCGCGTAACGCTCCTTGAGACCGCGCAGGATGGCGATGGTGTCCTCCACGCTGGGCTCGCCCACATAGACTTTCTGGAAGCGGCGCTCCAGCGCGGCATCCTTCTCGATGTACTTGCGGTATTCGTCGAGCGTGGTCGCGCCGATGCAATGCAGCTCGCCGCGCGCCAGCGCAGGCTTGAGCATATTGCCGGCGTCCATGGCGCCTTCGGCCTTGCCGGCACCGACCATGGTGTGCAGCTCATCGATGAACAGGATGATCTGGCCTTCGTTCTTGGACAAATCATTCAAGACGGCTTTCAGGCGCTCCTCGAACTCGCCGCGGAACTTGGCGCCGGCGATCAGCGCGCCCATATCGAGCGAAAGCACGCGGCGATCACGCAGGCCTTCCGGCACTTCACCCTTGACGATGCGCTGGGCCAGGCCTTCCACGATGGCGGTCTTGCCGACGCCGGGCTCGCCGATCAGCACCGGGTTGTTCTTGGTACGACGTTGCAGCACCTGGATGGTGCGGCGGATTTCCTCGTCGCGACCGATCACCGGATCGAGCTTGCCGCTCTCGGCGCGGGCGGTGAGGTCGATGCAGTACTTCTCCAACGCCTGGCGCTGTTCCTCCGCATTCTCGCTTTGCACTTTTTCGCCACCGCGCAGTTTCTCGATGGCCGCTTCGAGATTGGCCTTGTTGGCGCCAGCTGCCTTGAGTGCGACACCCAGTTCGCCCTTGTCTTCCAGTGCCGCCAAGACGAACAATTCGCTGGCGATGAACTGGTCGCCGCGCTGCTGCGCGAGCTTGTCGGTAAGGTTGAGCAGGCGCGTCAGCTCGTTGCCGACGTGCACATTGCCTTCCTGCCCGCTGACCCGCGGCAGCCGCTCGATCTGCTCGCTGATGCGCTGACGCAAGGCAGGCACGTTGACCTGTGCCTGGGTGAGCAACGGCGCCGTCGATCCGCCCTGCTGATCCAGCAAGGCGGCCATCACGTGCACCGGTTCCAGCATATTGTTATCGCGTCCGACGGCCATCGATTGCGCGTCAGCCAGCGCCTGCTGGAAGCGCGAGGTGAGTTTGTCCATCCGCATGGCGTGCCCCTCATCAAGGTGATCTGGCGGCCTCGCCGCCACTGCCGCAGAGATGCGGACAAGGCGGCGCGATTCAAGCACCTCGTCATCACGTGCACCTCACGCCTTCGTTTTTCGCGGCCGTCATCCATAGCTAGCCTTCACATATGTCTTGCTAGGCTCGCGCTCGTGATGTCGTCCTCACCCTCCCCGGCCATGTCCGCTCAACTACCTCTGCCAGCGCCCCCCTTGCCGGGCGTCGGCGAGCACTGGGCCCTGTTTCTCGACGTCGATGGCACCCTGCTGGATTTTGCCGATCGGCCGGACCAGGTAGCCGTCGACACGGACCTGCGCGACCTCCTCGACGACCTGTTCGGCACCCTGGATGGCGCCCTCGCCCTGGTCAGCGGGCGCAGCCTGGATGACCTGGACGACCTGTTCGGCCACCCGCCCTGGGCCATGGCTGGTTTGCACGGGCTGGAGCTGCGTGGCGCCGATGGCAGCTATCGCGGTGTGCACATTGGCGCGGCACGGCGCTCGCTGGTCCGGGAGATCGCAGGCACCATCGCCGCGGATCTACCCGGCGTGCTGTTGGAGGACAAGGGCATGGCGGTGGCCCTGCACTGTCGCAGCGCACCCGAGCAGTTCCAGGCCTTGCGCGCGAGCGTGGAAGCCTTGTTGCCCAGCCTGGCCGGCTACGACATGCAGCTGGGCAGCATGGTGATCGAACTCAAACCCCATGGCATGGACAAGGGCACCGCGATTGCCCACCTGCTGGCCCATTGGCCCTTCCATGGTCGACTACCTGTCTACGTCGGCGACGATCTCACCGACGAACACGGTTTTGCCACCGTCAATCTGGAAAGCGGCTTGAGTGTGCGGGTCGGCAGGCGCGAGCCCAGTCTTGCCCACTATTCGCTGCCGGAGCCCGCTTCCACGCGTGCCTGGCTGGTCCGCGTGCTGATTGCACTCAAGCATGGAGCCCTGTCTCATGCCGACTACTCTGGAGGACATGCCTGACGCCCCCTCCAGCCTGGCACTGGGCGTTATCGGTAACGGCAGTGTCGCCGTTCTGATCGACGAGCGTGGTCGCATCGTCTGGGGTTGCCTGCCCCGCTTCGATGGTGACGCGAGCTTCTGTGCACTGCTGTCGCCCCTGCGCGAGGGGGGCGACTGGACCATCCAGCTCGAGGATTTCGAGCATGCCGAACAACACTACCTGCCCAATACGGCCGTGCTGGTCACGCGCCTCTACGATCGCGATGGCGCGGGCGTGGAGATCGTCGATTTCGTGCCGCGCTTTCGCTCCAACGGGCGCTTCTATCACCCGGTACTGATTGCCCGGCGCGTGCGCCCCATCGGTGGTGCACCGCGAATTCGGGTATGGCTGCGGCCGCTGTGCGATTACGGCGCGCAAGCACCGCAGACCACTTCGGGCAGCAATCACATCCGCTACCTGCTCAGCGGCGTGGTGCAACGACTGACCAGCGACGTGGCGGTACCGATGATTGAACGTGGACTGCCGTTCAGCCTGGAGCGTCCCGCGCACTTCGTGTTTGGTCCTGACGAAACGCTCAACCACAATCCCGCCGACTTCATCCACCACACGCTGGAACGCACGCTGGAATATTGGCGCGAATGGGTGCGAAACCTATCCGTGCCTTACGAATGGCAGGAGGCGGTGATTCGCTCGGCGATCACCTTGAAGCTGTGCCAGTACGAGGCGACTGGCGCGATTATCGCCGCCTTGACCACCTCGATTCCCGAGTCGCCCCACTCCGCCCGCAACTGGGACTACCGCTACTGCTGGCTGCGCGACGCCGCCTTCACCGTGCGCGCCCTCAACCGCCTGGGCGCCACGCGCAGCATGGAAGAATACATCCGCTATGTGTTCAACCTGGTGGCCGCGGATGGCGACCGCGAGATCGGCCCCGTCTTCGGCATCACCTTCGAGCACGAATTGACCGAGCGGCAGGTGGAGAGCCTCGCCGGCTATCGCAACATGGGGCCGGTGCGCGTCGGCAACGATGCCTGGCGACAGCGGCAGAACGACGTCTATGGCTCGGTCGTGGTTGCGTCGGCGCAGCTGTTCTTCGATCGGCGCCTGGAACACCCCGGCGACGAGCTCACCTTTCGACGGCTCGAACGCATGGGCCAGATGGCGCTGCGCATGGCCGAGGAGCCTGATGCGGGGTTGTGGGAATTTCGCGGGCGGGCGGCGATTCATACCTACTCTGCCGCCATGTGCTGGGCCGCGTGCGATCGGCTCGCCCACATCGCCACCGAGCTCGGCCTGGACGAGAGCGCACGCCACTGGCACAGCGCGGCGATTGCCTTGCATGCGCGCATCGAAGCACGCTGCTGGAGCGACAAGCTCGGTTATTTCGTCGACGCCTACGACGGCGAGCACCTCGATGCGAGCTTGCTGTTGCTGGCCGACATCGGCTTTGTCGACGGCAAGGACCCACGATTTATCGCCACCGTGGATGCCATTGGCAGCGCACTGGGTCGCGGCGACTATCTGTTCCGCTATATCGCCCCCGATGACTTCGGCGCGCCCGAGACCAGCTTCAACATCTGCACGTTCTGGTACATCGACGCGCTCGCCGCCACCGGTCGACATGAACGCGCCCGCGCGATGTTCGAGCACATGCTGGCCCAGCGTAATCCGCTCGGCCTGCTGTCCGAGGACATTGCGCCCAGCAATGGCGAACACTGGGGCAATTTCCCGCAAACCTATTCGATGGTCGGCCTAATCCAGGCCGCCATGCGCCTGTCGCGGCGCTGGGAGGACGCATTGTGAATGTTGGAGGCGATGCCCATTGGAACCGCCTGGTGGTGGTTTCCAATCGGGTCGCGCTACCGGAACAGACAGCCACCGGAGGCCTCGCCTCCGCCATGCGCGCCGCGCTGCAGGAGCGCGGCGGCCTGTGGTTTGGCTGGAGCGGCAAGATCGCCCGGCAAACCGCCGAACAGGTCCACCGACTCAAGGACGGCGCGGTCGAGTACGCCACCATCGATCTCTCGCGTGCCGATCATGACGACTTCTACGACGGCTTCGCCAATCGTACGCTGTGGCCGCTGCTGCACTATCGCCCCGATCTGGTGGACTACAGCCGCCGCCATCTGGCCGGCTATTTGCGCGTCAACAGCGTGTTTGCCGATCACCTCATGTCGCTGATCGGGCCGCACGACCTTGTCTGGGTCAACGACTTTCACCTGATACCGCTGGCGGCGATGCTGCGCGAACGGGGCGTGCGCAACCGCATTGGCTTCTTCCTGCACACGCCGTTACCGGCGGCGAGCCTGCTGATCACCCTGCCACACCATCGCGAACTGCTGGAGACGCTGGCCAGTTATGACCTGGTCGGCTTGCATACGGCGCGCGACCGGCGCGCGCTGGAGGAATATTTCCTGTACGAGATCGACGCCACGATGCGACGTGATGGAAGGCTGCGCACCCACGCGGGCCGCATCTTCCGCGCGGCGGTATTTCCCATCGGGATCGACACGCGGCAGGTCGCCGACGATGCAAGCCATGCCGATGAACACGAGGAGATCGGCCAGCTGCGCACGAGCCTCGAAGGCCGCGCCTTGATCATTGGGGTCGATCGCCTGGACTACTCCAAGGGACTGGCGGAGCGCTTCCAGGCCTATGCGCGCCTGCTGGAGCGCGCGCCGGAACTGCATCGCAAGGTGAGCTTTCTGCAAATTGCCCCGCCATCGCGAGGTGGCGTGCCGGAGTATCGCCAGATCCGCCGCGAGCTGGAGCGCAGCGCCGGCCACATCAACGGCATGTATGCCGCGCCCGACTGGGTGCCGATCCGTTACGTCAACAACTCGTTCCCGCACACCCTGCTTAGCGGTTACTACCGGACAGCCCGCGTCGGTCTGGTGACGCCGCTGCGCGATGGCATGAACCTGGTGGCGAAGGAGTACGTGGCAAGCCAGGACCCCGACGATCCGGGCGTGCTGGTGCTATCGCGCTTTGCCGGCGCTGCGCAGGAACTGACCGACGCGCTGCTGGTGAATCCGGCGGATACGGAGGAGGTCGCCGAAGCGCTACAGCGGGCACTGACGATGCCATTGCAGGAACGCCGCGCACGCTGGCGACGCATGATGGACGTGCTGGAACGCCACGATGTAACGGCATGGCGCACCGCGTTTCTGGGGCGGTTGGCGGAGTAGGCGTGGTGCGTTGCATCTGTGGGCAACGCCCAAATCACGAGCTCGTAGTTGCTCGTCATCCCAGCGGCTCTCAACAGCCAAAGGGCTGGTCATGCTGGGATGACGCGCGGAGGGGTTTATCTACCCTTCCATCCAGATCAGGCTGGCGAAACGCCCGCTATGCGCACCATCCCTGCGATAGGAATAAAAGCGCTCATCGATCCGCGTATCGAAGCCACCGCCGTAGACCTGCGCGACACCCGCCGTCAGCAGCCGGCGACGCGCCAATCCGGCGAGATCGCACAGCCAGTGTCCTGGCCTGGTCGGCATGAAGCATCCATCCGCGCCGGCATCGACAGCGAGGAACGCATCGCGCACCTCTTCGCCTATTTCGTAGCTGGGCGCACCGATGCATGGCCCCAACCAGGCCATGATCTTCGCTGGCGGTGCCGGCAGCGAAGCTAAGGCCGCCTCCAGCACGCCAGCCACCATGCCGCGCCAGCCGGCATGCGCCGCCGCGACAGCGTCGCCGTCGAGCGTGCAAAACAGCACCGGCAGGCAGTCGGCTGTGAGTATTGCCAGCGGCTCACCCATCCGGCAGGTCACGGCGGCGTCTGCCCGCGGCTCGTCCTCGTCGTACAGGCGATCGATATCCGCTACGTCGACGCCATGCACCTGTTGCAGCCAGTGCGGCGCCCGTTCCAGCCCCAAGGCCGCCTGCACGGCATCGCGATTGACCGCCACCGCCGCCGGCGCATCACCCGAACGCGCGCCGAGATTGAGGCGATCGTAAGGTTCGGCGGATACCCCAGGGCCCTGCCGCGTGCTGACCGCCGCGCGCACCCGCGGCGGCGCCGGCCAGTCGGGGATCAGCCAATCCGTCACGCGATCACTGCCAATCATCCCGCGGTGCCTGTGCCGTGTCGGCACGCAGGGCATCGATCAGCGCCTGCTGATCCGCCGGCCGCTCCGCGCTGAACGACAAGGGCTCGCGGCTGACCGGGTGCTCGAAGGCCAGCCGCTCGGCATGCAGCGCCTGCCGCCGGAACCCGCGCAGGGCGGCGGCCAGTTCCGGCGTGGCGCCCTTGGGTAATTTCAGGCCGCCGCCGTAAAGCGGGTCACCGATCAGCGGATGGCCAATATGGGCCAAATGCACGCGGATCTGGTGGGTACGGCCGGTTTCCAGGCTGCACTGGATCAGGCTATGGGCGCGGAAGCGCTCGCGCAGCCGATAGTGGGTGACGGCATGCTTGCCGTCCTCCTCGTCGCGTACCGCCTGGCGCAAGCGGTCGCCCATGTGCCGGCCGATCGGTGCATCCACCGTGCCGCCGGCCACCAGGGTACCCAGCACCACGGCTTCGTACTGCCGTTCCACGTCGTGGCGCGACAGCATGTCGACCAGGGCGGTATGCGCCGGCAGCGTCTTGGCCACCACCATCAGGCCCGAAGTGTCCTTGTCCAGCCGGTGCACGATGCCGCCGCGCGGCAACTGGGCCAGCACGGGATCGTGATGCAGCAAGGCGTTCAGCAGGGTGCCCGCGCTGTTGCCGGCGCCTGGATGGACTACCAGCCCGGCCGGCTTGTTCAGCACCAGCACGTGCGCATCTTCGTGGACGATGTCCAACGCGATGTCCTCGGGAGCCATTTCCACCTCGGCCTCCAGCTCCGCTTCCAGCCGCACCTGCTCTCCACCCCGCAGCAGCTGGCGGGGCGGCGCCAGGGCGCCGTCCAGGGTCACCGCCCCCGCCTTGATCCACGCCGTCAGGCGGGAGCGGGAGTAGTCCGGGAACATCTCGGCCAAAGCCTGGTCGAACCTCCGACCCGCGGCAGACAGGGGCACCGTGGCCTCATGACGTATGGTCGTCATGGCCGCCTGCCCGGGCAACCGGTGGTTTCGGCTATCATCCCTTTTCGATCAAACATCTGAACCCTTTACTCATGCGCGTAACCAAGCTGCCGGCTTTCAAAGTTTTTGTCGTGCTCGCCATCGCCGTATCGATGAGCGCTTGCTCGATGTTTGGCCACAAGAGGGACACCAACGATAACCTGCCGGTGGACAAGCTTTACGCCAAGGCCCACGACTCGATGGAGCACGCCGACTATTCGGCAGCCTCCAAAGCGTATCAGCGCCTGATCGCGCGTTTCCCGTCCGGCAACTACAACGAGCAGGCCCAGCTTGATCTGGCCTACTCACAGTACAAGGACAACCAGCCGGACGACGCTTACTCCACGGTCAACCGCTTCATCAAGACGTATCCGACGCATCCACATGTGGATTATGCCTATTACTTGCGCGGTCTGATCAATTTTGATCGCACCGGCGGTGCGATGGAGCGCCTCCTGCAGCGCAACGAGGCCCAGACGCGCCGCGACCAGGGCTTCAACCTGAAGTCGTTCGACGACTTCTCGGAACTGTCGCGTCGCTTCCCGGACAGCGCCTACACCGCGGATGCGCGCCAGCGCATGATCTACCTGCGCGACGTGCTGGCCCAGTTCGAGATCAACGTAGCCGAGTTCTACCTGCGCAATAAGGTCTATGTCGGCGCCGCCAACCGTGCCCAGTACGTGATCGAGCATTACCAGCAGGCGCCGCAGACCGGCGATGCGCTGGCCATCCTTACGCGCAGCTACCTGAGCATGGACCAGAAGGGCCTCGCCGACCAGACGCGTCAGGTGCTGGCACTGAACTACCCGAATCATCCATACCTGAAGGATCCGAGCTGGCCGCATTCGCCGTCGCTCATCCGCAAGATGATTCCGTTCTCGGGTCACCATTGATGCAAGAAGGCCAGCCGCGACGCGGCTGGTAATGGCAAAACAAGAAGGCCGGTGAGCGCGAGCTCACCGGCTTTTTCCGTTGGCTCGCTGGTTTTTCGCGCACAGCGTGCGCTCCTACAAGAGAACCGCGGACCTGTAGCAGCGCACCCTGTGCGCGATCACGCCTTAATCCATCACTTCCAACCGGAGGTGATCGGATAGCGCCGCTCGCGACCAAAGGCCCGCGTGGTCACACGGGGGCCCGGTGCAGCCTGGCGACGCTTGAACTCATTGAGCAGCACCAGGCGCACGACGCGACGTACCGTGTCCGCGTGGAAGCCCTGCGCCACGATCTCGGCCTGTGACTGCTCGCTTTCGATGAATCGGGCGAGGATGGCGTCCAGTTCGTCGTAAGGCGGCAGCGAGTCCTGGTCGGTCTGGTTATCGCGCAGTTCGGCCGATGGCGGACGCTCGATCACCGCCGACGGAATCGGCTCGGGCTCGCCCAGGCGCGCCGCATGGGCGTTGCGCCAGCGTGAAAGGCGATACACCACGGTCTTGTAGACATCCTTGAGCGGCGCATAGGCGCCACACATGTCACCGTAGAGCGTGGCGTAACCGACCGCCATTTCACTCTTGTTACCCGTGGCCAACAACAGGCGGCCATGCTTGTTGGACAGGGCCATCAGCATCACGCCCCGAGTGCGTGACTGCAGGTTTTCCTCGGTGGTATCGGCGGCCTTGCCTGCGAATGCCGGCGTCAGCGCATGGATAAACGACTCGTAGGTCTGCTCGATATCGATGACGTGGTAGTCCACGCCAAGCTGGTCGGCCTGCGCGCGCGCGCCGTCCAGCGACAGTTGCGAGGTGTAGCGCGTGGGCATCATCACCGCCGTCACGCGTTCGGCGCCCAGCGCGTCCACCGCCAGCGCCAACGTCAGCGCTGAATCGATGCCACCCGACAAGCCCAGCAGCACGCCGGAGAATCCGTTCTTGTCGATATAGTCGCGAATGCCGCGCACCAGGGCGGCGTACAGCGTCGCCTCCAACGAACCGTCCGCCGCAATGGGCCAGTCCTCGGCACGCAACGTACGCGTTTCGCTATCGAATTCGGCCCATAGCAAGGCGTCGACGAAATTCGGCGCGCGTGCCGCGATGCTGCCATCGCTGTTCACCAGCAACGAGCCGCCGTCATATACCACTTCGTCCTGGCCACCGATCAGGTTGAGATAGACGACCGCGCAACCGGTTTCCTGCGCGCGCGCCTGCAGCACCGCTTCGCGGCCGGCATGCTTGGCATCGTCCCAGGGCGAGGCATTGATCACCACGATCAGTTCGGCCCCCGCCGCAGCGGCCTTGGCCGCCGGCTCAGGCTGCCAAATGTCTTCGCAGATCAGCATGCCCACTTGCACGCCATCGATCAGCGCCACCGCACTGTCGTGCCCGGGGCGGAAATAGCGCTTGTCATCGAACACACCGTAGTTGGGCAACGCCTGCTTGTGCGTGGTCAACTCGATCCGCCCACCGCGGAGCAGGCTGGCGGCGTTGTATACCTCGCCTTCGCTGTGCGGGTGGCCGACCAACGCGGCGACGCCGTTGGTGCCGCCGGCCAGCGCGTTGAGTTCGCACTGACATGCGGCGAGGAAACTTGGGCGCAGCAGCAGGTCTTCCGGCGGATAGCCGCTCAGGGTCAACTCGGGGAACACCACCAGCGCGGCGCCGCCTTCACGCGCCTGCGCCAGTAGATCACCCACCTTGGCCGCATTGGCCGCAACCGCGCCTACCGGAAAATCGAATTGCGCGAGCGCGAGGCGTAGGGAGGACATGCCAGGGAATCCGTGTTCGGGGTAGCGCCTTATGATACCCGAGGCGCTCCCTGGACCCGGCGATCAGCCCGTCGGCTAGGCCACCAACAGTACCGCCAGGGTGATCATGAAGGCGGCTACCGCGACGTCGAAAACGCGCCATGCCACGGGATTGCGGAACACCGGCAGCAGCACACGAGCGCCATAGCCCAGCGACACGAACCACAACACGCTGGCCGTGGACGCACCCGCCGCAAAGGCCCAGCGCCCGTCGCCGTCGTAATGGGTGGAGAGGCTCCCCAGCAGCACCACCGTATCCAGGTAAACGTGCGGATTGAGTAGGGTGAAGCCCAGGCAGGCCAGCACGATACGGCCACGGCTGTGCATACCACTGCCGGCCGGCTGCAGCCCGCTTTCGCCGCGCCACGCACGCCACAGCGCCAGCACGCCGTACGCAGCCAGGAACGCCGCGCCGGCATAGCGTAGCCATTGCAGTAGTCCAGGATGCAGCTGCACGGCCAGACCCATGCCAGCCACGCCCAGCAGAATCAGGCTGATGTCGGCCAGGATGCAGACCAGCACCACGGCACCGACGTGATGACGCCGCAGCCCCTGCCGCAGCACGAACGCGTTCTGCGCGCCGATGGCGATGATCAAGCCCGCGCCTGCACCAAGACCGGCCAGGTAAGCCGAAGAGAACATGCCAAGTACCTCGAAAAAGTGGTTACTTTGGCGCACCGCCTTGCTTCAGTAAAACTAAATATTTTTATGTTTGATTAGAAACTCTAAACTAGATCCAACACCTTAGCGGTTGATGCTGCCCCATGAGCCTGCTCAATCCCCAACTCGCCGCCTTCGCCGCCGTCCTTGATGAAGGGAGTTTTGAAGGCGCTGCGCAGCGGCTCGCACTCACGCCGTCAGCCATTTCGCAGCGGATCAAGGCCTTGGAGGATCGCCTCGGCCAGGTGCTGATCCTTCGCCGCTCACCCTGCACGGCCACGGAGGCCGGCCAACGCCTGCTGCGCAGCGTGCAACAGATGCGGTTGCTGGAAGCGGAAACACTGGAGGCTTTTCATGCGGAGCCGACCCGTAAAGGCCCAACGTCCGTGGCGATCGCGGTCAATGCGGACTCACTCGCCACCTGGCTTCTCACCGCATTGGCTCCTCTGCACGAGCAGCACGGGCTGCTGTTCGACGTGCGCGTGGAAGACCAGGACCATTCGACCGACCTGCTGCGCGATGGCTCCGTGCTGGGCGCGATCACCGCCACCGCCCAACCCGTGCAGGGCTGTAGCGTGATCAAGCTGGGTGTGATGCGTTATCTGCCGGTGGCCTCGCCCGCCTTCGTGGCGCGCTACTTCCGGCGCGGCGTGGATGCCGCCTCGCTAGGGCAGGCGCCCATGCTCGTATTCAACCGCAAGGACGCACTGCAGTGGCGTTTCATGCACAGCGTGACGCGTGCGCGGCTGGCGCCGCCGATGCACTTCCTGCCCTCCTCCACCGCCTTCGTGGAAGCGGCAGCACTGGGTCTGGGTTGGGCGATGGCGCCGGAGTCGATGCTCGCGAGGCCGTCTGCGCAAGGCACATTGCAGGCGATCGCTCCCAGCCGTTGGCTTGACGTGCTGCTGTACTGGCAGCACTGGTCGATTCGTTCGACCACGCTCTCGCTCGTGACCGACGCACTGCAGCGCGCCGCCCGCCAAGCGCTGCGAAACACGCCACGCACCTGAGTTGGAGGAGCGCACCCTGTGCGCGATCAGGACGTTACCGCTCCGTTGGTTGTTCGCGCACAGGGTGCGCTCCTACACAGTCAAAGACGGTGCATGTGGAAACGGCCCGTCACCGCACGAACAAAAAAAGGGCCGCATCGCTGCGGCCCTTTTTGCGTCGATCATGCAGACTCGACTTACTTCTTCATCAGACCTGCGAGGGCTTTGCCGAGGTCAGCCGGTGACTTCACCGTGGTGACGCCAGCCTTCTCCAGCGCAGCGAACTTGGCCGCTGCCGTGCCCTTGCCACCGGAGATGATCGCACCGGCATGGCCCATGCGCTTGCCCGGAGGAGCCGAAGCGCCTGCGATGAACGACACCACCGGCTTGGTCACGTACTCGCCGATGAACTCGGCGGCGTCTTCCTCAGCGCTGCCGCCGATTTCGCCGACCATGATGATGCCTTCGGTCTGCGGATCGTCCTGGAACAACTTCAGGCAGTCGATGAAGCTCAAGCCATTGATCGGGTCGCCACCGATGCCGATCACGGTGGATTGGCCCAGGCCTTCGTTGGTGGTCTGGAACACGGACTCGTAAGTCAGCGTGCCGGAGCGCGACACGATACCGACCCTGCCCGGCGTATGAATGTGACCCGGCATGATGCCGATCTTGCACTCGCCCGGGGTGATGATGCCGGGGCAGTTCGGGCCGATCAGTACGGTTTCCGGATGCTGGGCCAGCACGTTCTTCACGCGCAGCATGTCCAGCACCGGGATGCCCTCGGTGATCGCCACGATGACGCGGATGCCCGCGTCGATCGCTTCGAGGATCGAGTCAGCCGCGAACGGCGGCGGCACGAAGATGACGGACGCATCGGCGCCCGTCTCGTCGACGGCTTCGGACACGCTGTTGTAGACCGGCAGGCCGATGTGCTCGCTGCCGCCCTTGCCCGGGGTGATACCGCCGACAACCTTGGTGCCGTAATCCAGCGCCTGCTGGGCGTGGAAGGTGCCCTGCTGGCCGGTAAAGCCCTGCACGAGGACCTTGGTGTTCTTGTTAACGAGAACGCTCATGGTTCAGTTGCTCCTCAGGCCTTGGCCGCAGCCACGGCTTTCTGCGCCGCGTCGTTAAGATCGTCAGCCGGCGTGATCGCCAGGCCAGAATTGGCCAGCAGTTCGCGGCCCAGCTCCACGTTGGTGCCCTGCAGGCGCACCACCACCGGAATCTTCAGGCCCACTTCCTTCACCGCGGCAATGATGCCCTCGGCGATCAGGTCGCAACGCACGATGCCGCCGAAGATGTTGACCAGGATGGCCTTCACCTTGTCGGAGGAGAGAATCAGCTTGAACGCCTCGGTCACGCGCTCCTTGGTGGCGCCGCCGCCGACGTCAAGGAAGTTGGCCGGCTCGCCGCCTGCCAGCTGGATCACGTCCATGGTGGCCATGGCCAGGCCGGCGCCGTTGACCATGCAGCCGATGGTGCCGTCCATGGTCACGTAGTTGAGGTTATAGGTGATCGCGGCAGCTTCGGCGGCGTCTTCCTGGGTCAGGTCGCGCATGGCGGCCAGATCGGCGTGACGGAACTCGGCGTTGTCGTCGGAATTGACCTTGCCGTCGAGCGCGGCGAGGTTGCCGTCCTCGAGGATGGCGAGCGGATTGAGCTCGACCAGGGCCAGGTCCTTCTCGTTGAACAGCTTGTACAGGCCCAGCATGATCTTGGTCAGCTGGCCGACCTGCTTCGCGTTGAGGTCCATGGCGAAGCCGAGCTGGCGGCACTGGTACGGCTGCAGGCCTTCGACGAAATCCACCACGATGGTGTGGATGTCTTCCGGCGTGTCCTTGGCGACCTGCTCGATGTCCACGCCGCCGTGCTTGGAGGCGATGAACGAGATGGACTTGGTATCGCGATCCGTCAGGATCGACAGATACAGTTCCTTGGCGATGTTGGTCGCGTCGGTGACCAGCACCAGGTTCACCGGCAGCGCACGGCCGGCGGACTGGTAGGTTTCCATCTGGGTGCCCAGCATGCCCTTGGCAGCGGCATGGACATCATCGAGGCTGCGGCAGAACTTCACGCCGCCGGCCTTGCCGCGGCCACCTGCGTGGATCTGTGCCTTAACCATCCACTGCGAACCACCAAGGTGCTTGGCGGCGTCGACAGCGGCATCGGGAGAGTTGGCTACTTTGCCCGGCGGGACGGCGATGCCGTACTGCGCGAACAATTCTTTGGCCTGGTACTCGTGGAAATTCATTCGATACCTCGAGCGAACGGGGAAACATGGCGGCCGCTACCAGGCTCGAGCCGGGGCGGGCGGGGGACGGACGGCGTTACAGCGCTGCCGGGACACGTGCAGTGCGCTGCTGCCATGCCTGTCGACATGGCAAAAACCGCGCAATACGGCCAGGTATTTTCGCGGAAGCGGGCCCCGATGGAAAGGGGCAGATCGCCAACCGCCGACCTTACGACCCCTTGATGCCCTACCCCTATACGGGCTAGGGATGCTCTGATTAACTCTGCGCAGGCGGCATGATGTCCAGAAGGCCCGCAGGGTGTGTCGCGCGGCGCCGGGAAGACTGGCCGTCTTGCCAAGACGCGCGGCGCACCCTGCGGGCCTTCTGGACATCACCCCATCGCTGTGAATTCAATACGTTGGGGCCGGCTCTGTCTGTCCGCATCCCTTCGGTGCGCCGGCTCGACAGACGTCCAGTCTGCCTTCGCCGCCACCCCTGTGGTCTGCGAACAGACAGAGCCGGTGCCGCCTGCGCAGAATTAATCAGAGCATCCCTAGGCCCGTTTATACTCATCCGGACCGTCCGGTCAGCCAAATCGAGAGTACCCCGCCAGGTGTCCAGCGCCGTTCAGCCCGTGTACCCCAGCGCCCGCCCGACTCCCGAGGCGGCGCGGCATGAACTCCTGTTCCTGAACTGTTTCCGCCTGGCCCAGGCCCTGGTTTATGTGGGCCTGTCCCTCAGCCCGACCACCCTGGGTTGGCCCAAGCTGGCCGACGTCGGCCTGGCCCGTGGCGTGGCGGTGCTGTTCCTGCTCTTCGCGCTGGGCATGCTGTCGCTCACCCGACGTTCCACGCGACACGTCTGGCTCACGGTCTCGGGCGCCCTGGTGGTGGACATCATCGCCGCGGTACTGGCCATCACCACCATGCACGACGCGCGCATCGGCATCGCCATGATGCTGGCCGTCAACCTGGCGGCTGGCGCGCTGATCCTGCCCTTGCGTCTGTCCTGCTTCTTCGCCGCCCTGGCCACGCTAGGTGTGCTCGGCCACTCCTTTCTGGAAGGCCGGCACAGCGACATCGGCATGGACAGCGAGCTGCTCGAATCGAGCCTGTTCGGCCTGGCCTACTTCGCCATCACCATGCTCTGCTACGTGCTGAGCCGGCAGATGCGCGCCACCGAAGCGCTGGCCGAGCAGCGTGGCGTCGACCTGGCCAACCTGGCCCAGGTCAACGAGCTGATCATCCGCCGCATGAAGACCGGCGTGCTGCTGGTGGACGATGCCAACCGCATCCACCAGATCAACGAGTCGGCCTGGATGCTGCTGGGCAACCCCACCGCCGATCAACGCGACCTGGGCCGTGTGGCGCCGGAGTTGTCGCGTCGCCTGTATCACTGGATGACCTCCGGCAAGCTGGACGAATCCGCCACCCAGCTGGCCGATGGAGTACCCGAGGTGGTGCCCCGCTTCAGCCGACTGGCGCCAAACGACGACTCCCATGTGCTGATCTTCCTCGACGACACCTCGCTGGTGTCGCGCCGCGCGGAAGAACTTACGCTGAGCTCGCTGGGTCGCCTGTCTGCCTCCATCGCCCATGAAATCCGCAACCCGCTGGCCGCCATCCGCTATTCCGCCCAGCTGCTGGCCGAGTCCGAAGGCCTGGACAACACCGACCAGCGCATGGTCGAGATCATCAACAACCATTGCGTGCGCCTCAACGAGATCATCGAGAACATCCTGCAGCTGTCGCGCCGTGAGCGCTCACGCCCGGAAACCCTCGACCTCGGCCACTGGGCCAACGGCTTCGTCGACGAATACCGCCAAGGCAACGACCTGGGCGTGGATTCGCTGCGCGTCATCCAGGCCAGCACCCCGGTAGCCGCCGTGGCCGACCCGCAGCAACTGCAGCAGGTGGTATGGAACCTGGTGCAGAACGCCCTGCGTTACGGCCGCCTGCCCGGTGAACCGGCGCGGGTCATGGTGGTGGCGCGACATGGCGAGCACGGCGTGCCGATCCTGGAAGTGATCGACCGCGGCCCGGGCATCGCGCCCAAGGTGGCGGCGCAGATCTTCGAGCCGTTCTACACCACGCATGAATACGGCACCGGCCTGGGCCTGTACCTGGCGCGCCAGATGAGCGAAGCAAACCAGGCCTCGCTGGAATATGTCCGCGTGGCCGGCGGCGGCAGCTGTTTTCGGCTGGTGCTGACGCCACCGGCGCGTGGCCCGACCGAACACGGAGAGACGGCACGTGCCGCACAACTTTGACCCTTGCGCGCGTCGCCTAGTAACCTTCCGACGCTACCTACATCCCGAGAAATCATGAGCGCACAGACCGTCCTGGTCGTTGACGACGAACGCGACATCCGCGAACTGCTAACCATCACCCTGGGCCGCATGGACCTCCAGGTCGATGCGGTAGGTACCGTGGGTGAAGCCCGACGCGCTCTCGGGGAGCGCAGTTACGACCTTTGCTTCACCGACATGCGCCTGCCGGACGGCACCGGCCACGAAGTGATCGAGCTGATTTCAGCCGAACATCCGGATACACCCGTGGCCATGATCACGGCCTACGGCAACGTCGATGCGGCCGTGAGCGCGCTCAAGGCAGGTGCCTTCGATTTCGTCTCCAAGCCGGTCGACATCCAGATGTTGCGCCGACTGGTGCGCACGGCGCTGGCACTGGCCGAGCAAAAGCGCAGCGGCAATGCCGCCTCGTCGCGACAGGATTCCAACGAGCGCCTCATCGGCGACTCGTCGGCCATGCAGCAGGTGCGCTCCACCATCGGCAAACTGGCGCGCAACCAGGCCCCGGTCTATATCGCCGGCGAATCGGGCGTGGGCAAGGAACTGGTTGCCCGCCTGATCCACGAGCAAGGACCGCGCGCCAGCGGTCCCTTCGTGCCGGTGAACTGCGGCGCCATCCCTTCGGAGTTGATGGAGAGCGAGTTCTTCGGTCATCGCAAGGGCAGCTTCACCGGTGCCGCGGGCGACAAGGAAGGTCTGTTCCAGGCCGCCAACGGCGGCACGCTGTTCCTCGACGAAGTGGCCGAGCTGCCGCTGCACATGCAGGTGAAACTGCTGCGCGCGATCCAGGAAAAAGCCGTGCGCCCGATCGGTGCGCGCGAGGAGGTGCCAGTGGATGTGCGCATTCTCTCGGCCACCCACAAGAATCTCGCCACCCTGGTCGAACAGGGCCAGTTCCGCCAGGACTTGTTTTACCGCATCAACGTGATCGAACTGCGTGTGCCGCCGTTGCGCGAGCGGCGCGGCGATGTGACCCTGCTGTCGAACTTCGTGCTGCGCCAGCTGGCCGCCAAGAGCGGTGACGGCCCGGGGCAGTTGCTGCCCGCCGCGTTGCAGGCACTGGAAAGCTACGATTTCCCCGGCAACGTACGCGAGTTGGAGAACATTCTCGAACGCGCCATGGCCATGTGCGACGGTGATCAGATCGACGTCAGCGACCTGATGCTGCCGCAGCGCGCGTCACGCACCCCGATCGAGCCGGTTCCGGCCATGGCCAGCATCATGCCGATGACGCCGCCACCGGTGCCTGCCGCCTCGCCAACCGCCGATGGTGGCCTGGACGACTACATCAGCAACCTTGAGCGCACGGCCATCATCAAGGCGCTGGAGGAGTCGCGTTACAACAAGACGGCTGCTGCCAAGAAGCTGGGCATTACCTTCCGCGCATTGCGCTACAAGCTGAAGAAGCTTGGGATTGATTGATAGAGTTGGCATCGATTGATGACGAGAAGGCCGAACTCTGTTCGGCCTTTTTGTTGTTGCGTGCCCGCTAATTTTGTAGGCGAGAGTACGAAGCCGATCATCCAAGGCCTCTAACCGTCATCCCAGCGGCTCTCAACAGCCGAATGGCTGGTCAAGCCGGGGTCCAGTGACTTTCGCTCTGGTGTGATGCTTCCGCGACCTGGCTCGCCTGCCGCGGGCTTCCGCCCTCCTGCCGGAGGCCGGGTTACTTCTCTTTGTGTGGCCAAAGAGAAGTAACCAAGAGAAAGGCCACCCCGATGGCGCGCCTTCCGGGCTGACGCCCTCCAGGTACGCGGGTGGGTTACGGAGGTTTGTCGACAGGGCCTCCTGCCCTGACGACAAACTGGCTTGCATCCATGCAAGCCACCCTACGGGCTTTTCCTCCACCCACCCGCCGCGTCATAGGGGCCCGACGAGCAGAAGAGCAATCCCCAGAGCAAAGCACACAGCGAAGAGCGATGAGCAGCGCGACGCGCTGCTCGAGCCTTCGGCTCGGGCTTTTGACCTTCGGGACCCCTGTGCGGCGGTGAGGGGCGGACGATCAGGCCCGCAGGGGGATCGACAGGGATGTCGATCCCTTTTCGTCAGGGCAGGAGCCCTGTCGAAAAGCCCGGCCGGCCCTCACGGACTTGCCGAGTTCGCTCGGCAAGCGCCAAGCGGGGTGCCTTTCTCTTTGGTTACTTTCTCTTGGGCAAGCAAGAGAAAGTGACCCGGCCTCCGGCAGGAGGGCGGAAGCCCGCCGCAGGCGAGCCAGTTCAGGCTAAGCCATAGCGAATGGCACTGGATCCCTGCCTTCGCGGGGATGACGAGCGAAAGGCGTTAAGCCACGCAAAGCGTGTATCCCAACGAACTTTGCGCCCACGCCAAATCAACAACCGACTACTCCCCCTCCCAATAATCCACCGACGAACCCGGCACATTGACTACGCGAAAACTTTGCGGTGAACCATCGGCCGCGGGCGGGTATTCCGCCAGCACGCCGTATTTGCCGGTGTCCGGGTACTCGCAGATTTCCGGCGTCTGCTTGGTACTCACCGCGAGATAGCGCAGTTCGACCGTGCCGGTATTGATGATCTGGTGGGCGTGTTCCGGACCACCGGGAGGGCA